>CAKRPM010000001.1 GCA_934378025.1 uncultured Eubacteriales bacterium
GGCGTGGATCGTCTGGCCACATGGACCTATCGCGGCGGATACGGCACGGTAGTGGCAGCCGAGGACGCGTTGGAGCTGTGGGACAACATCGGCAGAAACTATAACCGAGTACTCAAAAAGTAAGAGGTATAATTATGGGCGTTTTGGAAGAAAGAACCTATAAACCCGACTGCCGGTTTTGCGATACCGAGCCGGAGATGTACTACAACAAGGACAAAAAATTCGGTCGGTTTATTGAAAACGGCAGCGCTTATCGAATCGATACTCGTCAAACGCCGCGGCAATGGCTGCAATATTTGTGCAATGACAAAATTCGCAGTGTGGTGGCCAATGACGGCGCCGGATTTATCTTTCATCGCGGAGCGGGTGCCGTAACAAAGTATTGGTCCAAAACCTATCTGGTGCGCGGGGTCAACGGTCGGCGTACGCTTCGCATCGGAGAGGCGGACAGCAAGGACTTTTTTGCCGAGGCGGACAGCTTCAGCGAAACGGTGCGCCCCGGATATGTGACCTTTGAAGGCAAAGTGGATGCTTTTGACGTTACGGTTGTGATTTTCGTTCCGGCAGAGGTCGGATGCGAATGTTGGCGCGTGAGCGTAAAGAATACCGCCGCCTCGGAGCGGCGCACCCTCGTGCGCGGCGCGGTGGACTGGATGCTGGGCACAAAAGAGGAGTTTCCGCAGGCATCCGCCGAGGAGGGCGCCGTAATCGTTGCGGGGCAGAAGGTCAGCGGCATTTTTACGGCGGCAAATGCAAAGACGGCGGAGTTTAAACACTTCAAGGAATACCGTGAGGGCAAGGGCGACATTTTATTGACAGACAGCAGCGTCACGGTGGAAGTCGCACTGGCGGCGGGCGAAGAGACGACGTTGATTTTCACCGCAGGCGTTTTTGAAAACGAGGCGGAAAAAAAGGAAATTCTCGCTTTGACAAAAGAGGACGTCTCGGTGCGTCAGCTGGCGCAGGTGCAGCAAAACTGGCAGCGTATGTTTGATCAAAACCGCTGCACGTTGCCGGATAAAAATACCGAGTATTTTTTAAACTTCTGGTTAAAAAATCAGCTGTATTTGACCTATCGATATGATCGCGGCGCCACCTACGGCGGCTATCGCGACGCTTTGCAGGACTCTTGGGGGTATTGTTTGGCCGATCCCCATGGCGCCAAAAAGAAAATTCAAACGACCCTGTGCTATATGTATCCCGACGGCCGCTGCCCCAGACAATACGATGATTACAATAAGATTTTGGACGAACGCGATTTTTCCGATTCGCCCATTTGGGCGGCAGACGCCGTTTGCACCTACATAAAGGAAACGGGCGATTTTGATTTTTGGAGTCAAAAGATCGGGTTTTACGGCAGCGACGAGACGGCGACGGTAGAGGAGCATTTGTTCAGAGCGCTGGACTATATGTATCACTCCCGGGGCAAAAACGGCCTGATCTTAATGCGGGACGGCGACTGGGCGGACGGCCTGGAGGGGATCAACAAGTACGGCGCCGACGCCACCTCCGTATGGGTCACCATCGCCGCGTTCTATGCACAAAACATTTTGCGGGAAATGTATCTGTTTCTCGGAGATACGGACAAGGCGGCGCTGATGGAACAACGTTGTGCCGAGTACCGCAAGATCGTCAATACCGTCGGTTGGGACGGCAATTGGTATGCGTACGGCTTTTTTGAGGATGGCGAGCCGATCGGCTCTCACAAAAACCTGGAGGGGAAAA
Source organism: uncultured Eubacteriales bacterium (assembly GCA_934378025.1). Taxonomy (GTDB): domain Bacteria; phylum Bacillota; class Clostridia; order Oscillospirales; family QAKW01; genus Firm-08. The sequence continues at coordinate 1,726 of CAKRPM010000001.1, forward strand.
TCTGGTGCAATCCGCAAACCTGGGCGTTGTTCAGCGGTATTCCCGACAGTGAGGAAAAAATCAAAAAAATCGAAAAATCCATCAATCGCTATTTGTTTACACCGTTCGGTGCGATGGTCTGCTATCCGCCTTATGTGTTTTACGGCGAGCGGTGCGGCAGAGTGCAGCGCCAGGTGCCGGGAACGTTTTTAAACGGTTCGGTGTACAACCACGGTGCGTCTTTTAAGATCTTTGCCGATGTGGCGCGCGGGGATTATGACGATGCGCTGGATACGCTGCAAAGAACACTGCCCAATCATCCGGATAATTCCGATTGCTGCCGCACCAGCGAGCCGTATGCGGTCGGCAACGTCTATTACGGTTCTTCCAGCAGACGGTACGGCATGAATTTGTTTACTTGGTTTACCGCCGCGGCGGCTTGGATCATTCACGGCGGCTTTGAGCAAATTCTGGGCGTTCGGGCCGGCTTTGACGGCGTGGAAATTCATCCCCATGTCCCCAAAGAATGGCAGGAATATTCCGTTGAAAAGCAGTACCGCGGTACGCATTTTACCATTCATTTTGTACGGAGCGAGCAGACCGGTATTTGGGTAAACGGCGCAAAAATCGAGGGGAACATCGTGCGCTCTGCGGAAAAAGAGTGCGCGGTTACCGTATATTTTAACAACTGAGGAGGTTTATGACATGAACGATTTCGGTTATTACAAAGCAATTATCGAAAACCTGGAAAAGGTAAACGAAACACAGAGCGAAAACATTCAAAAAGCGGGCAAGCTGATGGCGGACGCCATTGCCGATGACCGCCTGATCAGCGTATACGGCGGCGGCGGTCACACCACGTTGCCGGTCGGCGAAATGTTTTTCCGTGCGGGCGGGCTTTCCTGCATCAACCCGATCATGGAAACGGGATTGAGTGTTTTTAATCAGGCGCTGAAATATTTGGAGCTGGAAAGAACGGTAAATTACGGCAGCTCCATTATGAAATATTACGACCTGAAAAAAGATGACGTATTGATTATTTTCCACAATATCGGCATCAACCCCGCCACCATCGACGCCGCTATGGAAGCCAAGAAAAACGGCGTAAAAATTATTGCGGTGTCCAGCACGTATTGGCAAAAGGAAATGCCGGCGGATCACTTTATCCGCCATCCCAATAAGACCAATTTGTTTGATTACGCGGATGTCTGCATCGACGACTTTAACCCGGTCGGCGACGCGGTAGTGACGGTGCCGGGACTGGAAACGCCGATTGCGCCGGTCTCCAACATTGTGGACTTTTACATTGCGCATCTGCTGGAAATCGAAACGGTAAAACAGTGCATTGACCGCGGGATTAAGCCGCCGGTTTGGTCCAGCGCCAACACCCCGGGCGGGGATGAGAAAAATGCCGCCTATCTTGAAAAATACAAGCCCAGAATTAAAATGCTGTAAGGGAGGCGCTTTTTATGCAAAAGCAGCTGGATATTTTACTGAAGAAATATGCGCCGTCATGCGCGGCGGAGTGGGTAAACGACGAGTGTGTTAAAGCGGACGGCAAATGCCTGCCGCTGTTACCGTGGCGGTATCAACGCCGCTTTACGGAAATGCGCGGATTGGTTACCGAGGGAGCGCTGGAAGGAATCAGTGTAATGCGTACGTTGCGCATTGTGCATAAGGGGGACGACTTGTCGGCGCAGCTGTATCGGGAATTGGATTTGTGCCAATTTATTTTGAACAGCAAAATTTGCGAGATATTCGCCATCGGCGACGGCAAACAGGCGATCAATGTAATCGCCAAAACCGCGGACGGCTATATCTGCACATTGGAAATGGCGGCCACCCTCGGGGCGGACGCCGCATATATCGATAAGCATGAAATCATCGCCGCCGGCGGCGTGGCCTGCGACAGAGCGGTGGATACGCAGGTTCCGCAAAGCTCCGTTTATGTATTCGGCAAAGACGGAGATACGGCCTATACGGATGTGGACGCGGAATTGTACGGTTTGGACGCCGAGCAGGCGGCCGCGGTACGCGCCGCGTTTGATACGGCAAGAAACGGCATAGACCTGAGCGAAGAAGTTCGCGGCTTAAAAGCATTGCTTTCGGCCGTGGAAAAATCGCTGGCAACTACCGAAAATATTTTGGTGGAGGGATAACGATGGAGAGAGTAAAAATTGCCATGATGTCCATGACGCACGGACATACAAGAAAATATTATCAGGTACTCAAAGAGAATCCGAACCTGGAATGGATTGCGGTATCCACTGCCAATGAAGAAGTCAAAAAAGTCTTTTTAAACGCCGTGCAGGATATTCCGTGCTATGACAGCGATGAGGAAATGCTGGACGCCCATCCCGAAATTGAGGCGGTGGTGCTGGCCAGCGAAAATTCGGAGCACTTGCGTCAGGTAAAGCTTTGCTGCGAGCGAAAGATCAACATTCTTTCCATGAAAATCCCGTCTTTTGACGCGGAGGAATATGCCGAAATGATTCGCCTGACCGAGCAGGCCGGCATCGTTTGTCAGGTGGAGCTGGAGTTGCACTATAATCCCGTCGTTATGCGCATGAAAGAGTTAAACAATGCCCAAAAGGTAGGCCGTCTTAAATCTTTTCAGGCGACCAATATCACCTTGTCGCCGGTGTGGGCCTTCCCCTGGCAGGGTGTGCCGGAGCTGAGCTACGGCAAACGGATTCCCCTGGGCAATGACAATCCTCGTTTCCGCGGCGGCGCCCTGTGCGATCATCCGCATATTTTTGATATGGTACGGGAAATTTCCGGCAGCGAATTTGATGTGATTTTTGCAAGGGTAGCCCCCAATATCCGTCCCGATCTTGAGGTGGAAGATATGTTGGCGGTGACCGGCAGAATGAAAAACGGCATGACATTTTTGTTGGATCCGTCCTGGTCGAGAATGGAAAATCGGCTGAAAGTACCGGGCCCCGGTTGGGAAGTCTTCCCCAAGCGCATGGAGGTAAATATCGTGCTCAACGGTGAGGACGGTACCGTCATGACCGATTGTTTCGGCCCCAATATTTATCACAATGCCGCGCCGCAGTCGCGGTACACCGTTCGCTACACCTATTTTGACGAATGGGTGGGCCTGATTGACGAATTTGTGGATTGCATCCGTCATCACAAGACGCCGAAAATCAATTTGCGCTGGCATGAAAATACCATACGCGCCATGAACGCGTGCTATGAAAGCATTGCCACCGGCAAAGCGGTTAAACTGTAAAAAAGAAAAGAGGATCTGCCCCGATGGCAGATCCTCTTTTTTTCTCGGCGGTTGCGGCAGATAGCATTATTTGTAAAAAAATCGTAAAAATTTGCCCTTGTTTTTGTCATAAATGCAAGATATAATAAAAACAGAAAGCGGCAAGTCCGCCGAAAAAATGAAAAGGTAGGGTGAAACGAGTATGAATAAGTTTATGCTGAATGAAACGTCTTATCACGGCAAAGGTGCCATCGGGGCCATTCCCGAGGAAATCAAGAATCGCGGTTTCAAAAAAGCCTTTGTGGCTTCCGATCCCGACTTGGTAAAATTCGGCGTTTCCAAAAAAGTAACGGATATTTTGGATGCTGCCGGCGTTGCCTACAAGCTGTATTCCGATATTAAGCCCAATCCCACGATCGAAAATGTTCGTCACGGCGTGGAAGAGTTTAAGGCTTGCGGCGCCGACTGCATTGTTGCCATCGGCGGCGGCTCCTCCATGGATACCGCCAAGGCAATCGGCATTATTATCAACAATCCTCAATTTTCCGACGTACGTTCCCTGGAAGGGGTTGCGCCCACAAAGAATAAATGTGTGCCGATTATCGCAGTACCGACTACGGCGGGAACCGCGGCAGAGGTGACGATCAACTATGTCATTACCGATGTGGAGAAAAAGCGCAAATTTGTTTGCGTGGACGCCCACGACATTCCCGTGGTGGCGGTGGTTGACCCGGATATGATGTCCACAATGCCCGCGTCTTTGACGGCGGCCACCGGTATGGATGCACTGACCCATGCCATTGAGGGATATATCACAAAAGGCGCATGGGAGTTGTCCGATATGTTTCACATTAAGGCCATTGAAATTATCGCCCGTTCGCTGCGTGCTGCCGTAAAAAACGATCCGGACGGCAGAGAGGGCATGGCGCTGGGACAATATGTGGCCGGCATGGGCTTTTCCAACGTCGGGCTGGGCGTGGATCACTCCATGGCGCATACGCTGTCCGCCTATTATGACACGCCGCACGGCAAGGCCTGCGCCATTTTGCTGCCGACGGTTATGGCCTATAACGCTGAGTACACCGGCGAAAAATACAAGGACATTGCCAAGGCGATGGGCGTTGAGGGCGTTGAAAATATGACGGTGGAAGAATACCGCAAGGCCGCGGTGGACGCTGTGCGTCAACTGGCCGAGGACGTCGGGATTCCCACAACGTTGAAAGGTATTGTTCGTGAAGAGGACATTCCGGCATTGGCCGAGAGTGCCTATGCGGACGCCTGCCGTCCCGGCAACCCGCGCGATACCAGCGTAGAGGAAATTGCTGAACTTTATAAAAGCTTGCTGTAATTTGAACAGTTGATACAAACGGCTCTGCAAAGCCACGGCTTTGCAGAGCCGTTTTTGCGTCTGAAAAACTTTCGGTATCGGGGGCCGCCACCTTTTATTTTCCGAATCGGCATTTTCCAAAACGGAAACACATCTTTTATTTGGAAAATCTGTTTGTTATAATGAAGATGTATATAATTTTCGGAAAGGGGAAATGAGCAGTGAAAAAATCGGTGAGTGCCTTTTTGCTGATTCTGGCAATGATGGCAGCGATGTTGCCGACGGCGGCTGCGGTCGGGCAGGATAAACTGCCCGATGAGGATGCCTTTGGGTACGTATATCAATTCGTAACGGCGGACACCATTGAAATTACGGAGTATAACGGATATGAGTCCGAGGTGGTGGTGCCGTCTGAAATTGACGGTTATACCGTTGTGGGCATTGCCTCTTTTACGGCAGACGGGGAAACCAACGAGCGATTGACCAAGGTGACCCTGCCGGATACCGTAACTTATATTGCGGACAGCGCATTTGAATATAGTGTCGGCAGCTATGGGCCGTCAACGTCCTTGCGGGAGGTCGTACTGGGCAAGGGACTTCAAAGGATTGGCAGACGTGCCTTTGCTTATAATTTGGATTTGCAAAAGATCAACATTCCTGCCGGTGTGACGGAAATCGGCGAGGAGGCTTTTGTAAGCTGTCAAAGCCTTTCGGAAATTACCTTTGAAGGGGAAGCGTCATTTTGCGGCAGTGCTTTTGGTACACAAATGGGATTTTACTCCATGCCTGCTGTGATCAGAACGGCGTATAACGATTGGTTGTATGATGATGCTGCAGGGGATTTTTTCGTTTGGAAAGATTGTTTGTTTGGCTATAGAGGCACCGATAAAATGCCGAAAATCCCCGACGGTGTGCGCGTTATTGCGGCATATTCGTTTTATCAGTCTGAGATCACGGGGGTGGAAATTCCGGACAGTGTTCGCGTGATCGGGGATCATGCTTTTCAGTCATGCCCGCTGATCAGCGTGGATATCCCCGGCAGTGTGGAGAAGATTGAAAACGGTGCGTTCAGTGATTGCGAAAAGTTGGAAACCGTTACATTCCATCCGGGGTTGAAAGTAATTGACGAATTCGCTTTTGAAGATTGTGCGGCGCTGGAAAAAGTCGAGTTACCCGACGGGCTGCTGGAACTCAACAGTGGCACTTTTGGCAGTTGCTATGCGCTGGAAGACATTTATTTTCCTGCCTCACTGGAAAAAACGGATCGCAGCGCCATTCAGGACACCAAATATTTTGAAAACCTTGCCAGCGGTCAAGAGATTTATTGCGGCGGCGTATTTTTGGGATATGCGGGGATGTATATTGATCCGCCGCAGGATATCCGTGTTAAAGCGGGCACCAAAAACGTATTGTTGACGGACTATTTGGATAATGTTCGTTCCATTACGTTGCCGGAGGGACTGCTGTACGCCACATTTACCGGGTACTATGATTGTAAAATCACATCGCTTAGCTTTCCGGAGAGTGTTAAGTATATCAATTGCAGTGCGTTTCCCGAGCTTGTCTCATTGAAGCTGCCGACCAGCGCAACGCTGGAGCGGGGCGCTTTTGATAATTGTCCCAAGCTGAAAAGCGTAAAACTGCCCAAGGGCAACGCGTATTTATCGGCATTTTCGACTTGCGATCAACTGGAAACACTGACATTGCCGGACGATGTGGTCACATTGGGTCCCATCGGCGGCAAAAGTCTCAAGCAGATCGATCTCGGCAAAACGCTGCGTGTAATCGGCGAGAGTGCATTTTCCGGCGCTTCGGCGCTCACGGATATCACCATTCCGGACAGTGTGGTCACCCTGGAGTCTGATGCTTTTAAAGGATGCACTTCTTTGTCGAGTGTGCGCGGCGGAAAAAATGTTACGTTGATTGAGGACAGCTGCTTTAACGGCTGCACTTCCTTAACCGATTTCGGTGCATTGACCGAAAGCGTACGGCAGGTGGGACACCGAAGCTTTGTCGATACCGGCTGGTACATGCGGCAGAAAAGCGGCGTGGTGTATTTCGGCAATATTGCATACTGCTACAAGGGCAGCATGCCGCAAAACACGGTGCTTTCTTTCCGTGAGGGAACCGAGGCGATTACCGACGGCTTCATTTTTGCACAAGAGGAGCTCACGCCGCGCACAATGCATTATTTTCAACAAGACAATTTGATCGGCGTGATATTGCCGAGCAGCGTTACCCGTGTGGGCGGGTATGCTTTTTGCAACAGTCCGAATGTTGAAACCATCGTACTGGGCGGCGCACGAGAGGTCGGTGCGTCGGCATTCAATGCCCATAAATCTTCAACGATTGTGTTGCCGGACAGTATGCGCTTTGTCGGAGATAATGCGTTTTCTTCCGAATATTTGAAAGCGGTATCTTTAAATGAAGGATTGCGCATGATCGATGAGGGCGGATTTTTCAGTGCAGGACTGATAAAAAGCGTTTCTGTGCCGGAAAGCGTTAGCTATATCGGCAGAGAGGCGTTGGGCTATCAAAATACCGATGATTATTACGACGCCGTTATTGACGGATTTATTGTATACGGCAAGAAAGGGAGCGCGGCACAGCAATACGCCGAGAAAAACGGCTTGACGTTCCAAGACGATGCGCCGACGGAAACGGAGCCGCCCCTTACCGCTGTTGTGCCCGCCACGTGTCAATCGGAGGGATATACGTTGAGCGTTTCCCGCCGTAGCGGAAAGACGGTGCGCACCGATATTATTCCCAAAACAGGGCATAAGGCGGTGACGGACGATACCGTTCAGGCCGGCTGCGTCAACCCGGGATATACCGGCGGCAGCCATTGCGCCTACTGCGGCGTTACCATCTCCGCCCCCAGTCAAAGCGCGCCGCTCGGCCATCAGTGGAACGACGGGCAATTTATGAGCGAGCCCGGATGGGAAGGATACGGCCTTGTACGCTATGTCTGCCGGAGGTGCAATGCGGTTCGGTATGAAAATTCGGGTCAAACCCATCAACATAATTATACTACCAAAACCGTGATCTACCCGACCTGTACGGCCGGCGGCTATACCGTCTATACCTGCGAGTGCGGATATTCCTATCAGACGGACTATGTCAAGGCGTTGGGGCATAACTTTGTCAACAACGTTTGTACACGCTGCCATCTTTCACGGAGTGAGGCATCCTGTGACGGCGGAGCAAACTGCCCCTCCCGAAACTTTACGGATGTGGGCAAGAAGAAATGGTATCATCAAAGCGTGGACTATGTGGTGCTGAAGAAATTGATGGACGGCACAGGCAACGGTCGCTTTGAGCCGGACAGCAACATGACCCGCGCCATGTTTGTTACGGTACTGGGCAGAATGTCGGGCGTAAAGGTCAGCCATAAAGTTCGCACGGCCTTTTCCGATGTCAAGCAAGGGCAGTGGTATACCGGATATGTCAAGTGGGCCTCCGACAACGGCATTGTCAACGGTGTCAGCAAAACGCGCTTTGCCCCGGACGAAAATGTTACACGGGAACAAATCTGCAAAATGGTGGCGGAATACAGCAGTGTTTCGGGGATCACACTGAAAACGATCAATCGGGAGGTTACGTTCCGTGACAACGACAAAATTTCCGGGTGGGCCAAAAAGTATGTAAAGAAATGCCAGACGGCCGGCATTGTCGGCGGTGATAACGGATATTTTTATCCGCTCAACAATGCAACGCGTGCCGAGGTGGCTACCATTCTGATGCGATATATTCAAAATTACGGAAAATCATAAAGCGGCTTTTTACAAATTAAAAACCGGGGCTGTAAACGTTCGTTTACAGCCCCGGTTTTTCTGTTACAATCGGGTGGATTGCGATCCGTCAAGCATCGGCCGCAGCAGCGCGTCCGCCGTTTCGGCGTCCGCATGAATTTGCTTTTGCAGGGCTTCGGCGTCCGCAAAGGGTCGCTCGGATCGCAAGAAACGGACAAATTCCACGCACACATTTTGAATTTCGGAAAATCGGCCGTCCAGCAAATAGGTTTCGACGGTCGGCGTGTTGCCGTCCGCAAAGGTTGGGCGAATACCGACATTGGTGACGGCCGGATAGCATTTGCCCGCTACCGTGGCCAATGTGGCATATACACCGTATTTGGGCAAAAGCATATCGTCGGGCAGCACCTGATTGATGGTGGGGGTGCCCCATTGGTGCGCCAGCCCTTTGCCGTGCACCGTGGAGGACTCGATGGAAAAATACCGTCCGAGGGTGGCGCGCACCCCTTCGCAGTCCCCTTGCTCGATTTTTTCCCGAATTGCGCGCGAGCTGATTTTCTCGCCCGTTTCATCGGTGGCAAACGCCACGCTTTTCATGCCTTTTCCACATTCGGCGCAGAGCTTTTCCAGCGTTTTAACATCTCCCGCGCCGTTTTTTCCGAAACGGTAATCGGCGCCGCAAACAAAAAATCGGGCGCCGTACTGCCCGATGGCGTAATAAATAAAGCCTTCAGGCGACAAATCGCGCACGGAAGCGAAGGGCAGCGCTATCACCTCATCGGCCCCCGCCGCCTTCAGCCGTGCAATTTTTTCTTCGGTACTGCAAATCAATTTTGTCGGCGTTCCGAGCGCGGTGCGCGGATGATCGCGAAAGGTTAAGACGTACAGCGGTATATGCAGTTGTTCGGCAATATCCGCCGCGGCGGACAGCACACGCAGGTGTCCCAGGTGTACGCCGTCAAACATCCCCAGCGCCATCACACAGCTTTTCATGGTTAAGGCCATTCCTTTCTGATACACGTTAGGGCGCTCATGACCGGGCCCGAAGGGCGGGTCAAAAGCGCCGGGTTTCTTTGCAAACAATTTTTTGGTCAATACATTCGACATCGGGGCGAAACGTCGAAAAAATTCACTCCAAAAACCGCCGCCCGAACCGGGTACGGCGGTTTTATAAATGCGTAATAATTTTAAATCGGCCGTCCTCCAGCCGTTTCCCGATGCCCAAAATGCGGTTTTCCTCCTCCACCCACACCGGTCCGTCGGGACAAGCGGGCAGCTTTCTCGCATCCACGGCCTGCCCGTGTGCCAAAAGTGCGGCAAAAAAAGCGGGCGGACAGTAGCTTTTATAAGGCAGCGCCGCTTTCGGCGGCAAAATAAAGGAGGTGTCGCCCTCTTGCAAACACTGCTTGGCTCGATCCAGATCAATGGACTGTGTAATGGAAAATCCCATGGTTTCGGTGCGGCAAAGCGCGCTCATGCAACCGATGGTGCCCAACCGCTTGGCCAAATCCACGCAAAGAGAACGGATATAAGTTCCTTTGGAGCAGCGCACGTCAAAAGAAAAGCGCCCCTCGGCATAGCCAATGGGGTCGATGCCGTAAATTTCGATGTCCCGAACCGGAAGATCGATCGATTGCCCTTTTCTTGCCAGCTTGTACAGCGGAACGCCGTGCTGTTTAATCGCCGAAAAGGCGGGCGGCGTTTGCTTTTGCGGCCCGATAAATTCAGGCAGTACGGCCTCGATTTCGGCCCATGTCGGAATACGGCCGCCCACATCAGTCACCCGACCGCATAAATCAAAGCTGTCGGTGGCAACGCCGAATTGTACTTCGGCACGGTAGGCTTTATCGCCGGCCAGCAGGTAGTCGGACAGCTTGGTGGCGCGTCCTGTTAAAATCGGCAAAAGGCCGGTGGCCATCGGATCCAGCGTTCCGGTATGACCGCAGCGTTTGACGCCCATGGTGCGCCGTATGGCGGCCACTGCGGCAAAGGAAGTGATCCCGGCGGGTTTATTCAGTAAAATCAGTCCGTCCATGGGACATTCACGGCGCTTAAAAGCGCAGGGGTCACGGTTTGCCGACAGGTTTCCTCATCTCCGCAAAGCGAACAGCCTGCGGCCATTTTGTGACCGCCGCCGCCAAACAAACCGCACAGCTTTGCCGCGTCGACACTGCCGTCGGTACGAACGCTGATTTTAAATCGATTGTGTGCGGTTTCCCGCAGCATTACGGCAATGCGCACCCCCTCGATCTCCATGGGCAGGGAAGCGAGGTTTTCCACATCGTCCTCCGAAGCCCCGAAATCAGACATGGTTTTCTGCAGCAGCGTCATAACGGCCGCCGCGCCGTCCGCATAAAAGCGAATGGATTGAAAAAGATGTGCGCGCACACTCAGCGCCGCTTTGGTTTTTATGACAAAAAGCTTTCGGTTCAACCCCGCAAGCGTAGGATCGATTTCCATTAAGGCTGCTGCCACCCGATGCGTGGCAGCGGTGGTATTGCCGTGCAAAAAGCAGCCCGTGTCGGTGGCAACGGCAATATACAGTGCCGCCGCCGTTTTGGCGTCAATCGGCATCAGCGCACTGAGAATATCATACATAATCTCTCCGCAGGCAGCCGCTTCGGGTCGAACCAAATTCAACTGCCCGCAAAGCGGGTTTGTCCCGTGATGATCAATTACAATATGCGCCTGTTTTGCAAATGATTCAAAGCGCCCCGCCATATCGGGTGCGGCCACATCCACGGTAATAATATGTCCGCTCGGTTGGTCGGCCATCTCAAAACCGTCCAATAAAGACGCGTATTTCGGCGTAATGGGGTCGCTGCAGGCAAAACGCACCGTTTTCCCCATTTTTTTCAGCGTGTAGCCCAACGCGGCGGAGGAACCCACCGTGTCGCCGTCCGGCCGACGGTGCATAATGATGGTGCACGCGTCAATTTCTTTCAGCGCCGTGCAAATTTCCGATACCGTATTCATGAATTTTCCTCTTTTTTGTGAATATCCGCAATAATTTGATTGATTTTCATGCCTTCTTTAATGGAATCGTCCATCGCGAAAAGCAACTCGGGCGTATAGCGGAGCTTCAAATGTTTGGCCAGGGCGCCGCGCAAAAAGCCGGCGCTGCTTTTAAGCCCCTTTAAAATTTCCTTTTCTTCCCCCGTCATGGCGCTGACAAATACTTTGGCCTGTTTAAGATCGGGTGTGGTTTGCACCGCGGTGACGGAAATAAACTCCGGCACACGCGGATCCTTTACGGTCGGCAACAGAGCGGCAAGCTCTTTGCGAATTTCTTCGTTAACACGTTCAATTCTGTGGGACATGAATGATCACTCCGTAATTTCCTGCATTTCATAGGGTTCGATAAAGTCGCCCTCTTTAATGTCATTATAATTTTCAATGGTTACGCCGCATTCATAGCCGCTGACGACCTCCTTGGCGTCGTCTTTAAAACGCTTGAGAGAGGACAGCTCGCCTTCAAATACGACGATATTGTCACGCAGCAGCCGTACCTTGCAGCCGCGGGTGATTTTACCGGATTTAACATAGCAACCCGCAATGGTGCCCACGCCGCTGGCGCGGAAGGTTTGCCGCACTTCAACGCTGCCCAGCACAACCTCTTTATATTTCGGAGCCAGCATGCCCTTCATGGCCGCTTCGATCTCCTCCAGGCAGTCATAGATCACGCGATAGGTGCGGATATCCACCTCATCGCGTTCGGCGGCGGATTTTGCATTGCTGTCCGGACGTACGTTAAAGCCGACGATAATTGCGCCGGACGCGCCTGCCAGCATGACGTCGCTTTCGTTAATGGCGCCGACGCCGTTATGGATAACGCGCACACGAACCTCGTCGTTGGTGAGCTTCTCCAGGGAAGCGCGTACGGCCTCTGCCGTACCCTGAACGTCTGCTTTTACAATAATATTCAGCTCTTTCATATTGCCTTCCTGAATCCGGCTGAAAAGATCGTCCAAAGAAACGGTATATTGATTTTGCTGTTTCATCTTTTCTTCGGCGCGGCGCTGTTCGGCCAGCTCTCTGGCAAGCCGTTCGTCTTCAACGACAAAGAAGATGTCGCCGGCCTGCGGCACATCGCTCATACCGATGATTTCCACCGGAACGCTGGGCCCGGCCTCCTGCAAACGGCGGCCGCGATAATCGTTCATGGCGCGCACTTTTCCGACTGCGCTGCCCGCGATCAAAATGTCGCCCATACGAAGCGTGCCGTTTTGCACCAAAACGGTGGCCACGGGGCCGCGTCCTTTGTCAAGCTTTGCTTCAATGACCGTGCCCTTGGCGGTACGGTTGGGATTGGCTTTCAGTTCTCTCATTTCGGCGCTCAGCAAAACCATTTCCAGCAGCGTGTCGATGTTTTGGCGCTGAACGGCGGAAACCGGTACCATAATGGTATCACCGCCCCAGTCTTCGCAAACCAAACCGTATTCGGTCAGCTCTTGCTTTACTTTATCCGGATTGGCGCCCGGTTTATCAATTTTATTGATGGCAACAATGATGGGAATTTCAGCCGCTTTTGCATGGTTGATGGCTTCAATGGTCTGCGGCATTACACCGTCATCCGCCGCCACAACGAGAATGGCAATATCCGTCGCCATGGCGCCGCGTTGGCGCATTTGCGTAAAGGCGGCGTGCCCCGGCGTGTCCAAAAAGGTGATGGACTGACCGTTAATTTGCACCTGATAAGCACCGATATGCTGGGTGATGCCGCCCGCCTCACCGGCGGCAACATCGGTATCCCGAATGGCGTCCAACAGAGAGGTTTTACCGTGGTCAACGTGTCCCATAACAACAACTACGGGGCTTCTGCTGATCAGATCCGCCGCATCGTCCTGCGTGTCGTCAATCAGGCGATCCTCAATGGTCAAAATCACTTCTTTTTCAATGCGGCAATGGAATTCTTCGCCGACCAGATAGGCCGTATCAAAATCGATCATCTGGCTGGCAGAGGCCATAACGCCCATGCCCATCAGCTTTTTCACCACTTCCGCCACATTCACTTTCATACGCATGGCCAGCTCGCCCACGGAAATTTCATCCGGGACCAAAACCTTCAGCTGTACTTTTTTACGCTGTTGCTCGATGCGTTTGAGCTTTTCGGCTTCGCTTTCCTTGCGGCGTTTGGGTCCGCCGTACATTTTCTGATTGCTCTTCTTTACGATTTTTTGCTTGGTGACGGCGCCGGCAAATTTTCTTGCCTCATGACTGTTGGCCATCTCTTGCAATTTTTCATCATATTTTCCGAGGTTTACATCGCTGACGCGGGTGTCGACCACGCGGACTTTCTTTTCAAAATCGGCGGGATCTCTGCGGCTTTCGCCCTTGGGCTTTTTCACCATCGGTTTTTTCGGTGTGGGATTAAAAACAGGTTTGGGGGTGACCGGTGCGGCAGGGGTTGCCTTTGCGGTCGGTGCCGGTTTGACAGGCGGTTTGGCCGGTGCCGCTTTTGCGGCAGGACGGGCGGCAGGAGCGGCGGGTCTGGGGGCTCTGGATACAATGCGCGGTCCGGCCATCGGCTCGCGCGCCGGCGTTTTTACGGTCGGCTGCGGAGCGGCTTTGGGCGCTTCTTTTTCCTTGGCCTTTTCCTCGGCCGCTTTTTGCGCAGCGGCTTTTTCCGCCGCGGCCTTTTCTTCCGCCGCCTTGGCTTGGGCGGCTTTTTCTTCGGCCTCTTTGGCAGCTTTCGCCTCCGCCTCTTTCGCGGCGCGTTCTTTGGCCTTTTCTTTTCCGCTCTCCAAAAAGGCGTCAAAATTTTCTACTGCGTGCAAAGCGGAATAATGGTTCAGCAGAAAATCCAGCTCACCGACGCTGAGCAGCGCCATGTGGTTGCGCTCCTTTTCCTCCACGGTATTCAGCAGGTCAATGATCTCGGTACTTTTCGTGCCGATATCCTTGGCAAATTCATGGATTCTGTATTTCATTTCTAAGCTACTCATAATTGTGTACCCCCTGCGTTCATTTTTTTAATCTCCTCGGATAAAAGAGCGGCAAACCCTTTCTCCGTAATCCCGATAATGCCGGTTGGCTTTGTCCCGATGGCGTCGGATAGCTCTTTCATGGTAATTCCGAGCGCGACAAAACTCTTTTTTCGGTGCTCCAAGACGGCGGCAAGGCTTTTTTTAGAGCGTGCCGACAAGTCGGAAGCCACCAGAATCAGCTCGATGTTTTGCAGATTTTGCGTAACGGCGTCAAACCCGTAACACAGCTTGCCGGCGCGGCGCGCCAGCCCGAGCGTTGAAAAAAATTTATTGTTGGTCACCGGCAATCTCCTCTTTCAACCGCTGATAAATTTCTGCGGAAATCTCTGTGGAAAAGGCACGGTTTAACCGTTTGTTCTTTTGCAATTTTTCAAGACAAGCAAGATTGTTACAAATATATGCGCCCCGTCCCGGCTTTTTGCCGGTAAAATCCACGGAAATCTCGCCCTCTTTATTTTTTACGATACGTATCAGTTCATTCTTTGCATGCGGCTCGTTGCAGCCCAGGCAAAGACGTGTGGGTGTTTTTCTGTTCAATACAATCACCTATGCCATTTTGGAAAGCGGTTTGATATCAATTTTATAGCCGGTCAGCTTGGCGGCAAGACGCGCGTTTTGCCCTTCCTTGCCGATGGCAAGCGACAATTGATCGTCGCTGACCACCACGCTGCAGGTGCGGCTGTCTGCGTCGGCGGCCACGGAAATGATATCCGCGGGTGCCAGCGCTTGCGCAATAAAGGTTTCCGGATCGGCACTGTAACGGATGATATCCACTTTTTCACCGCTCAGTTCGTTGCAGATATTTGCAATTCTCTGCCCCTTTGCCCCGATGCATGCACCGACGGGGTCGACGCTTTCATCATTGGAATAAACGGCGATTTTGGTACGGGAGCCGGCTTCGCGGGCGATGGATTTGATTTCCACCACGCCGTCGAAAATCTCGGGCACTTCCAGTTCAAAAAGCCGTTTGACAAGACCGCTGTGTGTTCTCGAAATCAGCACTTGCGGACCCTTTTTGGTTTCGCGCACTTCGCTGACGTAAATTTTAATATGGTCGCCCTCTTTGAGAACTTCGCCCGGAATCTGCTCGTTTTTAATCAGCATGGCTTCGCTCTTGCCGATGGTCAGCAATGCGTTGCCGTTGGGCTCCACGCGGGAGACCACGGTGCTGAGAATTTCAAATTCTTTGGAGTTGAGCTCTTGATACAGCAAGCCGCGTTCGGCGTCGCGAATTCCTTGAATGATGACCTGCTTTGCCGTTTGGGCGGCAATCCGTCCGAACTCCTTGGTTTTCACTTCGCAGTTAATGATATCGCCGACTTTTGCGCGTTTGGAATACTGTTGATGCGCTTCGGTGAGGAAGATTTCCGTGTTCGGATTTTCAATAACGGCGTCATCCTCTACAACGGTTTTTTGCAGGCAGAGTTTGATGTCCTTTTTGTCGCGGTTGATCAAAACAACGGCGTTGTCGGACGAGCCGTATGCCTTTTTGGCGGCGCTCAACAAAGCGGCCTCCACTTTCTCCAGCATGTAGTCCTGCGGTATGCCGCGCTCCGTCTCAATCATTTCAATGGCTTTGAAAAATTCGCTGTTCATTTTTTGTAATTCCTCCTCAAAATTCTAAAACGTGACGCCCGGACGAACGAGCGCCGTATCTTTTGTATCAAATTCTCTTTGGGTGCCGTCCGGCATTTCAATGGTAAACCGACCGTCCCGATAGTCTTTTAAAATGCCGCTGAATTCCTTTTGCCCATCCTGCGGACGGTAGGTTTTCACCTCAATCAGCGCCCCCATGAAATGAAGGAAGTCCTTCTCTTTTTTCAGCGGACGGTCCAGCCCCACGGAGCTGACCTCCATATAGTAGGATTGTTCAATGGGATCCGCCTCATCCAGTGCGGGATCCAGCAAACGGCTGACCGCTTCGCACTGCTCGATCGTAACGCCCTGCGGAGCGTCGATAAAGACGCGCAAATAGTATGCCCCGCCTTCTTTGACAAACTCCGTATCGTACAGCGAAACGCCGACTTTTTCACAAATCGGGCGGGCAATCGCCTCAATTTGCGGCAAGAGATCTTTTTTCAAATCGTATTCCTCCACACATAGGAAAGGTGGACTGCATGACAGTCCACCTTATCATTTATTTTACTATTTAAATAGTAGCATATCTTTTTTCGGTTGTCAACCTTTTTTCACAATGTCATCAATTTTGTTGACATTGTCGTACGACTATATTATAATTATGACGAATAATGGAAATACGAGGATGATTATGAGCGATATAAAAGCATCGTCCGCCGTGCGCAGGCGCTCTGTTTCTAAAAAAATAATATTTTTGGGATGGTACACATTGTTTTTTGCACTGTGTGCCTTTTTGGCGTTTTATTATTTCAGAGAACACGGCAGAAGCTTTATTTGGGCAAGCAGCGGCGGCAACATGGACGGAATCAGCCAGCATTATACCGCGCTTTCCTATTACGGCAGCTATCTGCGCAGCATTGCGCGCACGTTTGTAACAACGGGCAAGCTGTCCGTCCCGTTATATGACGCTTCCATAGGACTCGGCAATGATGTGCTGACCACGCTGCATTACTATGTAATCGGCGATCCGCTGACGCTGCTCAGCGCCGTTGTACCGCGGGAAAATACCGAGGCGCTGTATAACATTTTGGTAATTTTCAGGCTGTATTTGGCCGGCTTGTCTTTTTCGCTGTTTGCCGCTCATTTTAAAAAAGATCACCGATTTTATATTATGATCGGCGCACTGGTTTATGTATTTACGGCGTATTCGTTGGCCGCGTCGGTGCGTCATCCGTATTTTACCAACCCGATGATTTATTTGCCGCTGTTGCTGCTCGGTGCGGAATATATCTTTGAAAAGAGAAGGCCGTATCTATTTATTATTATGGTGGCGCTTTGCGGTTGGAGCAATTTTTACTTTTTCTTTATGCTGTGCGTGCTGACGGCGCTGTATGTTTTGCTGCGCTGCCCCGACTATCTGCGCGGGCAAAAGCTGTCGGCGTTTTTTAAGACCATCGGGCGCTTTGCGGGCTTTGCCGTTATCGGCGTGCTGCTTTCGGGCGTTGTATTGCTGCCGATGATTGTGACCATGTTGGGGACGACGCGTACTGACCTTGCGGTGAAGCTGCCGGGGCTGTACAATCTGTCTTTTTATGAGAAATATCTTTATGCGCATGTTTCCTCTTCCGGGATTGGCACCTGGACGTATTTGGGGCATGGCGCGGCGGCGATCATTGCCGTAATTGTCTTATGGATTAAGAAAAAGCATGGTTGTTTGAAACGTTGTTTTATCGCCTGTTCGGTGCTGATGCTGTTCCCGGTGTTCGGATGGCTGATCAACGGCATGTCGTATCCCTCCAATCGTTGGTGCTGGGGGTACAGCCTTTGTCTTGCGATGATCACAACGCTGTGCCTGGAGAATTTGGCGTTGTTGACCCGCAAAGGCTGGACGCTTCTGGCCGGCGTCGGACTTCTTTATTGCGGCGGCGCATTTTACTATGCACCCGGGTCCGAGAGTTACCGTTGGGGTCTGATGGTGTTTGCCCTGACGTTGGGCGCGCTGTTTTTGTTTTCCGAATTTGTGGCCCGCAAACGGTATTATCGTGCGGTCATCAAATGCACGGTGCTGGCCTCGGTTGTGCTGAGCGTTTTGGCGATGGGCAGCGGCAAAAACAAGTATTATTCCAAAGAATTTATCAATCAGGGCATGGCGCTTTCCTACCATACGCAGGATCCGGGGGCGCAGCTGTGCAATGTAAACGATGATTCCTTTTACCGTTATGAAATTTATGCGCCCAATGTATGGGCGCGGCCGTATAATGCTTCTCTGATCAATGAGGGGCACCCGACGGACAGTTATTTTTCACTGACCAACGCCGCATATAATGAGATGATTCGATCGCTTGGCCATAAGGAAATACTGCACCGAATGACCGATTTGGATCAGCGCACGATTTTGGGAACATTGCTGAATGTAAAATATACGGCGCTGACGCAGGAAAAGGGCAAGCCGTACGGATATGCTGAGCAGCCGCTGTTTACCGAACGCAAGGATAATCCGGCCTTGGCCACCTATGACCAAAAAGATCCAAAGCTTGAGGAGCAGGATCAAGATCATAAATATTCTTATTATCAAAATGAAAATGCGTTGCCGTTCGGCTATACCTACGGCAGTTATATTACCCGAGAAACCTATGACAGTCTTTCTTTTGCACAGCGGCAGCAGGCTATGCTGGAAAGCGCGGTGCTGGAGGAGGACAGCGATGTTGTACCCAACGGTACCGAGTCGCTTTCGCTGGAGAATGTTACAAAGCCGAAAATCGTTTTGGAATGCAGCAACGGGATTCGTCGCGAGGGCAATAAGTTTGTTACGTTTATTAAGGAAACGTATGTGGACATTTATTTGACCGACGCCAAAGCCAACGCGGAAACCTATATCAATATCACCAATGTCGGCTTCAGAGAAATGGATCCGGTGGAAAAGGCCAAGCGTTCGGGCGAATGGAAAGAGTTAAGCGAGGAGCGGCAAAAAGAGCTGATCCACGATCAAAAATATTTTTCACAGGGCGATGGTACGTCGCTGGAAATTTCCATGCTCAACATGGGCAAAAACGTACGGCTGTATACGGAAAATTATTCGTATTATCGCGGCAATTGCGACTACTCGGTCAATCTCGGATATCACACCGAGACGCCCGAAAAAATCCGTGTTTGTTTCCGCGGCATCGGCGAATATACGCTGGACGGGTTTGAAGTTGAGCAGATCGGATTTGACGAAT
>CAKRPM010000002.1 GCA_934378025.1 uncultured Eubacteriales bacterium
GCTCAGCGCGACCGTTTCCGTCTTAAATTCGACCGTGCCCGCCTCCAGCTTGGAAAGCTTCAGCAAATTGGTAATCAGCCAGTGCATACGCTCCAGCTGACTGTCCAAAATCCCGATAAATTCCCGGCGTTGTTGCTCATCTTTCGGCTTTTCCTCCCGCAGCAAATCGCAAATGACCATCATGGAGGTCATGGGGGTCTTTAATTGGTGCGAAATATCCTCCAGTGCATCGGCAAGCATTTGCCGATCCTTTTCCAGCAGTTCGTTTTGGGTTCGCAGCCGTACAATCACCTTCAGCAAATTGTTTTTCAGAATGGACAGCTCACCCTCGGCATTATCCGAAATATCAAAATCGTAATGTCCCGCGCATAACAGGGAAAGGTATTCGTTTAAATTCCGAAGCGCCTGCACACGTTTTCTCGTTTGCCAAAGATAAAGCAGGCTGATGACGGTGCCCGAAATCAATGTGCAAAGCGCCCCCCACAGACTGAAAACGGCGCATACCGCCGAGGCGCACAGGCAAATGCCCATTCCCCACAGCGACTTATCATAATTCTTCATGATCAATTCGATACCCCAATCCCCGAACGGTTTTGATGATTTTCGGATTTGCCGGATCGTCCTCGATTTTATCCCGCAATCTTTTAATGTATACCGTCAGCGTATTGTCGCCCACAAACGCGCCGTCCACATCCCAAAGCTGCTCCAACAGCGTGTTGCGGGAAAGGACAAGCCCGCGCTGCTGCAGCAAAATCAACAGCAATCGGTATTCCATGGCCGTCAGCAAAACCTCTTGGCCGTTTTTAAAGACTTTGGCGGCCCCCATCATGACGCTTACATTGCCCAGCCGCACACAGTCCCCCGTGTTTTTTTGATAGCGGCGCAATATGTTTTTGATGCGTGCCGTCAGCTCGCGCAGCCGAAAGGGCTTGGCAATATAGTCATCCGCGCCCATTTCAAGCCCCATGACCACACTGACCTCCTCATCCGACGCCGTTAAAAACACCACCGGCCGATCCCATCTCTCCTTGATGGCGCGGCAAACGTCCATGCCGCTTCCGTCCGGCAGCGCCAAATCCAAAATGTATAAATCAAAATGCTGCTCCATTTGTGCAAAAGCCCGGGCAACCGTCCCGCATTTTACCACCTCAAAGCCCTCTGCCTCCAATGAGTAGCTAAGGCCGACGCTGATGGCAGGGTCATCCTCCAGCAGTAATATTCTCATAACTTCTCCCCCCTAAAAATACTGCGCCTGAAAAAAACAGGCGCAGAAAAAATTATTTTTCCACCAAATCCTCATCCGTCAGCCCCAGCTTGTCGGCAATTTCCTGAGCGGTGGTTCCGTCAGAGGTATTGGTACCGCTGACGCTCTCCACGGATTTGCAGGTGTATTTTGACAATACGCCGCGTCCGATTTTAATTTTGGCGGCCTCCCGCCATTCTTTGACCATCGCCGTCAGCTCCGTTGCCTTCAGCTGCAACAACATCTGATGGCGCACCTGCGCCGTATAGACCTTTTCATCCTCCAGACTGAGCTTTCGAATGATGTGGAAACCGTAATCGCTTTGAATCATTCGGGTTTCACCGACCGCCATGTCAAAAGCCGCCTCTTCAAATTCCTCCACCATCTCGCCCGTGGTAAAGAGATAGCCGTCCGGATAAGAGGCAACGCCCTCATCCTCATTATATTGTTTTATCAATTCATCGAATGTTTTTTCATCCGCGCCTTTTGCCTTTTCATAAACAGACTGCGCCGTTTGCTTGGCCTTGGTCATGGCGCTGCCGGTCATTGCCGCCCCTTCCGAATCCAGGGTGGAAATCAAAATGTGCTTCGCACGCACGTAATTTTCTTTAAAATAACTTAACAGGGTCTTTTCATCCACAGGCTCCAGTCCGTTTTCGCCGTAATAATAGTCCACGATTTTATAAATCTTTTGCGTATCGTAATACACGGACTGAATGTACTCGTCATAGTTTAAATCATATTGATCCAGCGTTTTTTGCAGGGCGTCCTTGCCGCCCGCCGCCTCTTCGGCTTTGGAGATGGCGTCATCGATTTCTTTTTGCTCCGCCTCGGTAAAGGAAAGCCCTAATTTATCAAACTGTGTACGCCATACAAGGGTGTTGATCATATTGTCCAGCACCAAGGTCTGAATGTATTCGCCCAGCGTATACTCGTCATCATATTCGCCGTCCCACATATCCTCCGTTTCCGTCAAAGAATTTTCCGAAAGATAGCCGGCCTTTTGCTGCATGAGCTGATAAACATACATCGCGCCCGACATACTCTCCCCGTTGACGCTGACGGCCTTGCTTTTTTTATTGGTACATCCTCCTATATTCATCAGCAGCACCGCCGCTAAAACGACAGCGCCGAATTTTTTGAAAAAGCCCATAATTTCCTCCGTTTTCCACAATATAGATTTATTATAAAGGAAAAAAAATCATTTGTCCATCACTTGCCGCAAATGTTCAAATTTTATTATCATTTTTTTGGCGAAAAAGGCACATTTTTTGCCTCGAAATTCTTGACAGAATATTCGGAAAATAGTATCATAATAGGTAGATTTTTTTCCTATTTATATTAAGCAAAATTTGGTAAATTTATTGATTTTTACGATCATTGTGCCCGGCACATACGAAAGGAATCCCCCCTCCATGGTTTGCAAAAACGATCGGATATGCGTAACAATTGAAGATTACACCTCTGACGGATTCGGCGTTGCCAAGGTTGAGGGGTTTGTTTTATTTGTGCCGGGCGGCGTCTTGGGAGATGTGGTTGAGGTTCATGTGCTGAAAGTATTGCAAAGCAGCGCCTATGCAAAAATCATTTCCGTGCTCACCCCCTCTCCTCATCGGATTGAAAGCGCTTGCGCATACCATTCAAAATGCGGCGGCTGCACCTTTTGGCAAATGGATTATGCCGAGGAGCTGCGCCTGAAGGCCGCGCGTGTGGAGCAAAATCTGATACGCTTGGGCGGCGTCGAGCAGCCGAATATGCGCCCTGCCGTGGGCGCCGAAACGCTTTTCGGTTACCGCAACAAAGCGCAATATCCGGTGCGTATGCAAAACGGGGAGGCCGTGGCCGGTTTTTTCGCCGCCCATTCGCATCGACTGATTGAGACAGAGCGTTGTGCCATTCAACCGCCGATTTTTGATCAAATTGTTCATTTCATTTTGCAATATGTAAACAACAGAGGCATTACGGCGTATGACGAGCAGCGCCACCGGGGCACCCTGCGCCATATTTATCTTCGCAAATCCAAAGACAACAAAGTGATGGTATGCCTTGTGCTGACCCGTCTTTCCTTTCCGATGGATTTTGCCGAAACTCTTCAAAACGAATTTCGGGAAATCGAGGTGATTTGTCTCAACGAAAACCGTGAAAAAACCAACGTTATATTAGGCAAAAAAACCGTTTATTTAACAAAGCAGACCTGTCTCTACGACACCCTGCTCGGCAAGTGCTTCGCGCTCTCTCCCCATGCGTTCTATCAGGTGAACCGCGATCAATGCCAACGGCTGTATCAAACCGTCGCTGCACTTGCCGATATCACGCCCGAGGACACGGTACTGGATCTTTATTGCGGCATCGGCACCATCGGCATTTGCGTGGCCGACCGCGCCAAAAAGCTCTGCGGCATTGAAATTATTCCGCAGGCGGTGGAAAACGCGAAAGAGAACGCCGCGCAAAACGGCCTTCAAAATGCCGAGTTTTATTGTGCCGACGCCAAAGAAGGCGCAAAAATGCTGCTGGATCGCGGATATCGATTTGATTGTGTTATCGTCGATCCGCCGCGCAAAGGGTGTGACGAGTCCACCATTGCTGCCTTAAAGGCATTGGCGCCCGAGCGATTGGTCTACGTTTCCTGTGATCCGGCAACGCTGGCAAGAGATATCAAACGGCTGGAGGGCTTTACCCTGATCAGCGCGACCCCCGTTGATCTTTTTCCGCGCACCGCTCATATTGAAACTGCGGCATTGCTGAAAAGGAGCTGATTTTTATGGAAAAAACCAATGTTATGCGGCTGCTGGCGCAAAACAATATTCCCTTTACGGCACACAGCTACGATCCGACGGTGACCGAAGGGGAAAAAGTCGCCGCACTGGTCGGCGCACCGTGCGAAAGAACCTTTAAAACGCTGGTCACGGCCGCGCCGAATAAAACCCACTTTGTGTTTGTCATTCCCGTGCACAAAACGCTGGATTTAAAAAAAGCCGCCAAGGCGGCGGGCGTCAAAAGCATTGCCATGATCCCGCAAAAAGAATTGTTGCCGCTGACCGGTTATATTCACGGCGGCTGCAGCCCGATCGGCATGAAAAAGAAATTTGAAACCTTTTACGATCAAAGCATTACAGCGTACGAAACCATTTTTTGTTCCGCCGGAAAGGTCGGACAGCAAATTGAGATACAACCCCGGACACTGATAGAATTTACAAACGGCCGCCTTGCGCAGATTGGAGAATAGCTTTTATGTACAAATACGAGCCGCACCTACATACCAACGCCGCCAGCGCCTGTGCTTCCAACAGCGGAGCCGAGATGGCTCATGCCTGTAAAGACGCGGGATACACCGGCATTTTCGTAACCGATCACTTTTGGGGCGGCAACACCTCGATTGACTACGCCCTACCCTGGCGCCAATGGGTTGACGCCTATACCCGCGGCTATTTTGACGCCAAGGAAACCGGCGAGAAAATCGGTCTGGACGTTTTTTTCGGATGGGAAAGCTTTTTTGACGGCACCGAATTTTTGATCTACGGGCTGACGCCCGAGTGGCTGTACGAGCACCCGGAGGTTCGCTTTATCACACCGGAGGAGCAGTATGTCCTGGTGCACGAGGGCGGCGGGTTTGTGGTACACGCCCACCCGTTTCGGCGCAAATCCAATATTCCGTGCGTTCGTCTTTTCCCGCAGTATGAGGACGCGGTGGAGGTAATTAACGCTAAGCACTCCCATCCCGACGTCAAGAATCGTACCCCCGAATGGAATGAAGAGGCGCGGGTTTACGCTGCCGAAAACGGTCTGCCGATGACGGCGGGCAGCGACAGTCACAGCATCCAACTGCTTGGCGGCGGTATTCTGACAAAGACCAAGCTTCAAAGCTGCGACGATTATTTTGAACTATTAAAAGGTTCGGAAGATTACTTTTTAACAGACGGCAACAGCATTTACGACCGCTATGCCCGAAAAACCGGAGAAAGCTTATGAAACATCTCTTTATTTTTAACGGACTTTCCCTGAAAAAGCAGTCTGAAAAAGAACTGACAAAGCAAATCGAAGCTGCCTGTGCCGATTGCGACTTTGAAATTTTCATTTCCAAAACCGCAACGGACGGTTATGAAAAAGCCGCAGCAGCGGCGGCAAGCGGTGAAGAAATTTGCATATACGCCGCCGGCGGGGACGGAACGGTGCATCAAATTGCCGAGGCGATTTACGGCCATCCCAATGCCTCGCTTTCTGCATTGCCCATCGGAACGGGGAATGATTTTGTCCGCAATTTTGCCCCCGAAAAGGATTTTCTGTCCCTTTCACAGGTGACCGACGGGGTTACAAAGCCCGTGGATATGATTGATCTGGGTACGCAAAAATGTATCAATATGATCAACATCGGCTTTGACGAATCCGTGGTTTCCCGCGTGGCCTCTCTGCGGCGTTTTCCGCTGATGAGCAAATCCATTGCATACACCATCGGCGTTATCATTCAGTTGATCCGTTTTCCGCAAGAGGAGCTTTGCATTACCTTTGAGGACGGCACCTGCTACAAAGGCAAATGCCTGCTGACCTATGTGGCCAACGGGAAGTTTTGCGGCGGAGGTTACAAGGCGGCCTCACGGGCTGAAACCGACGACGGAATGATGGACGTTATGATTGTCCGTCCCGTATCTAGGCTTCAGTTTATCCGCATGGTCGGCAAATATAAAAAAGGCACGCTGATCGGCAGCCCGCAGTGCGAAAAAATCGCCGTGGTAAAACAAACGCGGCATCTCACCATCGAAAAAGATACGCCCTTTCGCTACTGCCTGGACGGTGAAATTTTTTCCGCCGAAAAGCTCAGTCTTTCCATCCTACCGAAATGTATTCACTTTACCTACCCGAAGGGGGATAAAATATGAAACTTATTGATACAGAAACCGCGCTCGATCTTGTACATAATGCGCTTTTCACCTGGTCGGACGAATCGGGGCTTCAATTCTCGAGATTTTCCGAGCAGCAAAAGGTGGCGTATGCGAAGCGAAGCGGCACACGCTTTGCACAGCATGTTACCGGTGCCAGCAATATCACGCTGGAGATGATCACGGACAGCGATGTCCTTGCCTTTGACATTTCACTGTGCGAGTCCTCCAGCGGGAGATTTACGGCCATCGACTTTTTGGTAGACGGCGTACTGTATGACAGCGTCAGCTTTGCGCATCCGTACCGAAAAACCTCCGTTTGCTTCAAGGCGCCGAGCGGCACCCATAGACTGACGGTATATTTTCCCTGGTGCGCCGCGGTAAAAATTCAAAACCTTGCGGTGGCGGAAAATTCCTTTGTAATGCCGACGGAAAAGAGCGTACGAATCTTGGCGCTGGGCGACTCGATCACGCAGGGCTACCTCAGCCGTCATCCCTCGCTCAGCTATATCGGACGTATTACCGAAACAATGAACGCCGAGGTATTAAACCAAGGCATCGGCGGTTACCGCTTTTTTGCGGAAAGCCTGTGCGATGATGTGGCCTTTTATCCCGATGTCATCACACTGGCCTACGGAACCAACGACTACACCTTTGTGGAAACCGAGGCGGAATTTGTCCGCTATGCGGTCACCTATCTGAAACGGCTGAATTTGCTTTATCCCGACACACCGGTGCTGATGATCACCCCCATTTACCGTCAGGATCAAGATCTCGTCTTAGTAAAACATAATTACAGCTTTGAAAGGGCCACTGCCCTTTTAAAAGAATGCGCGAAACCGTACTCAAACATTACGGTTTTGGAAGGACTGTCCTTCTTTCCCCATCATACCGATTTTTTATCTGAGGATCGCTTGCATCCGAATGATCTGGGATTTTCCCTTTACGCTCAAGCGGTAGAAGGCGCGCTGAAAAATATTTTGTGGTAAGAAAGGAGCCAACTTAACAAAATGGACGCAATCGATAAGGCTATTATCGCCAAGCTGCAGGAGAATGCTCGTATTCCGCTGAAAAATTTGGCAGAATTTGTTCATCTGTCTTCTCCGGCTGTTTCCACACGGATGGAACGTATGGAAAGAGAAGGCATTATCGAGGGGTACAGTGTACGGCTGAAACACGAAAAACTCGGTTATCCGATCATCGCTTTTATCAATCTGGATTTGGATCCGGTGGATAAGGTGAAATTTTACCCCTATGTCCGTAAAAACAAGCATGTCATGGAATGCAGTTGTGTTACAGGGCAGTATTCTATTTTGCTCAAGGTCGCATTTGCCGGTACGGGCGAGCTCGACGCCTTTATCGGAGAACTTCAGCAGTTCGGAAAAACCAATACGCAAATCGTCTTTTCCAGCCCGGTGGAACATCGAAGTGCGGGACTGTAGAAAAAAGAAAAAAACGAATTTGAAAGATCCGACTTCATTCGACCTTTTTTGAAAAAATGCTCATGTATAATGTTGTCACAACAACAACCGGGAGGAATAAAAATGATTGAAAAAAGCGAAAAAAGTATCGTGTTAATTACACAAAATACTGATAATTTTGAAAAGGAGAATTTGGAGGCATTCGGATTTCATATCGCATCTGTTGCCCATGACGGTGTAACCGGCGCGAAAGATGTTTTACGACTCAGACCTGACATTGTACTATGTGATGTGTTCATGGCGCAGATGGACGCCTTGGCCATACTGGAAGAAATTCGCGAAAAGGCCTACAGCGGCGTCTTCATCGCCGTGAGCGCATCATCCAATGATATGCTGGCGGCAAGGTTGATGGAAAACGGCGCGGATTACTTTTTGATTCGTCCGTTTAGCTACGCCTACCTCAGCAAACGGATCAACACACTTTTGGAAGAGAAAAATCACAGACGTCTCTCCTCTTCTTATAAATCCACTCCGCAAATCAACGATCATTTCGATCTTGAAAACTGCGTTTCGGAACTGATGCGGGAAATCGGTGTTCCGGCACATATTCGCGGCTATCGTTACATTCGCAAAGCCATTTTGTTGGCACTTGAAAATGATGATATTTTAAATTCCATTACCAAAGAGCTTTATCCGACCATTGCCCGTGCCTACAAAACCACACCGTCTCGTGTGGAACGCGCCATCCGTCATGCCATTGAGGTGGCTTGGTCGCGCGGCGACATTGAAGTGCTGACCTCTATGTTCGGTTATACCATTAAAAATACCAAGGGCAAGCCGACCAACGGCGAATTTATTTCCATGTTGACCGATCGGCTGCGCCTGGATCTTAAAATCAGTTAAAAGCATTGCATCCCCCGGGGATGTTTGCTATAATATAGTCGGGCGGAAAATAGCCCGACTACTTTTTTTGCTAAAGAAGGGCCGATTTGTGAAACTGAATGTCTGTCTTTTAAACGATTCTTTTCCGCCGCTGATCGACGGTGTCGCCAATACCGTCATCAATTATGCGGAAAATATCCATACACGGCTCGGCCGCTGCTCGGTGGTCACACCGAAATACCCTGCCGTCTACGATCATTATGATTTTCCGGTGATTCGTTACCCCAGCATCAACCTGCAAAAGCTGGTGGGCTACCGTGCAGGTTATCCTTTCGGTGCGCGCACATTAAAAAAGCTGGAGGATCAGCATTTTGATATTATCCATTCGCACTGTCCCATGGCCTCCGGGCTGCTGGCAAGAACTCTGCGCGAGCGGGTGGACGCACCGCTGATTTTAACCTATCATACCAAATTCGATATTGAAATTGCCAAGGTTCTGCCGACCGAATCCCTGCAAAGTATCGCCACAAAGCTGCTGATCAATAACATTCATGCCTGTGACGAGGTTTGGGCCGTCAGCAACGGAGCGGCGGAAAACATGCGTTCCATGGGCTATCAGGGCGAGGTCGTCATTATGGAAAACGGCGTGGATTTCCCTTGTGAAACGATCCCGCCCGAGCAATGCCTGGCGCTTCGCAAGGAACTTGGCATTGCGCCGGAGGAAACGGTGTTTCTGTTTGTCGGGCGATGTATGTGGTACAAGGGATTTCGACCCGCACTGGAAGCACTGCAAAAAGTGCGCGCAGCCGGTCACCCTTTTAAATATGTTGTGGTCGGCGACGGTGCAGACAGAAAAGAGATTTCAGCCTACGCAGAGCAGCTGGGGCTTAAAGATCTCTGTCTGTTTGTCGGCAGTATTCAGGATCGCGCACTGCTGCGCCGCTATTTCGGGATGGCCGACTTGTTTCTCTTCCCCTCCACGTTTGACACCAACGGACTGGTCGTACGAGAAGCGGCCGGAACGGCGCTGGGCAGTCTGATCATTGAGGACAGCTGTGCCGCCGAGGGGATCATTCATTTGCAAAACGGGATTTTGGCAAAAGAAAATGCCGACGACATTGCCGACAAGCTTTGCCATATCTGCGAAAACAAAGCGCTGGCCGAAAAAATCGGAAAAGCCGCGCAAAAAGAAATCTATATTTCCTGGTCGGACGCGGTGGATAAAGCCTATCGGCGTTATGAATATCTCTACGAACGCATGCAAAGCGGGCAAATGCCCCGCAAAGACACCAAGGGAAATTCGGTTTTCGAGCTGCTTTCGGATTTGAGCGCGGGGCTGAACAAATTGATGAACGTGCCCGGCGCCGTAAAAGCCAAGTCCGGGCAGATTTACCATAAGCTGAAAAAATAAGCGCCGTATTTCAAAGATCGTTTGGTTTTGCAACGGATCTAAAAAATATAAGAGCTGTAAAAAACTTTTGTTTTTTACAGCTCTTTTTCTATTGATTTACACCGGTATAAAATGAAGCAGCAGCATATAGCATACGGTTCCGCCCGCAATGGACAAAAGCATGTTGCGCCGCCACAAATGAAGCGCCCCGGTCACAACAATCGAAATCAGCTCAAACAGTCCGTGCGCACCGGTCGTGATACTCACGTTTCTTAGGCAGTACACCACCAGCATCCCGAATACCGCCGACGGCAGCAAGGCGCCGATATAGCGTACAAATGCAGGTGTTTCACGTTTTTCACCGAATATAATAAACGGTAAAAAACGCGTTGTCATCGTCCCCAGCACACAAAGGGAGATGGTAATAATTTGTTGCGATATGGTCATAGATATATCGATTCCTTTCCACTACACCGCGCGGGGGCACACATAACGCCCCAAAAAGCGCTCATAAAGCGTCCGCTCTTTTGATTGCTCTCTCTTTTTCAATGCAATTCTTCCGACGGCTGCAGTCGGTTTTTTAATGCCGAAAGCAGCACGATAATGGCCAGCATCGTAGGCAACATAAAAGAATCCGCCCCGAAACAAATTCTGCAAACGAGTGCCGTGATCAGACCGATCAGGGAAGCGGTATGATTTTTCTCTTTGAGCCATTGTTCCAAAAAGATTACAACAAACATCGCGGTCATTACAAAACCGATGCCCTCCGTGTTAAATTTCAGCACAGAACCGATCAGACCGCCGATCGTCGCCCCCGATACCCAATAAAAATGATTGAGCAGCGTCACAAAAAACATAAACCATCCTCGGTCAACATCGTCCGGGATTTTCGCCGTGTAATTTATGGAAAACGTTTCATCACACATGCCGAAAATCAAGTAGAACTTTTTGGGGCCTACCCCTTTCAATTTTTCCAGCATGGAAATGCCGTAAAAAAGATGCCGCGCCTGAATCAGCAGCGTCATCAACAGCACCGAAAGCGGTGCAAAAGGACTTAGCAGCATTTCCACCGCAACAAATTCAAGCGACCCTCCGAAAATCAAAAGACTCATGACGCACGGGTAGATAAAAGAGAACCCCGCCGAATTCATATAAATCCCGTATGCCATGCCCAAAAACCAAAACCCGGCAAAAATCGGCAGGGTATACGGGAACGCCGTCTTCAGTGCTTTCCACTTCATAAAAACTCATCCTTTGCTGTCCTTGCTACTTTTGCGAAAGAAAAACGGTACGATGTTCACACCGTACCGTTTTTTTAGATCCTTATCGATTTTTTTCCAAAAACCGTATAATTTCATCCACTTGATCCGAAACCAAAAAGGCGTCAAGATCTCCGGGTGCGGCAAATTTTTCCGCCACCGCCTTTTCCAGCAGCGCGCACAAATCGTCAAAATAACCGTTCACATTAAAAATGACAATCGGTTTTGCATGACGGGCAAGTGTTTTTAAGGTCAAAATTTCAAAAAACTCTTCCAATGTGCCGATGCCGCCGGGCGACATAATAAAGGCGTCGCTGTGATCTTCCATATATTGTTTGCGCTCACGCATTGTTTCGGTAAAATGAAAGTCGGTGCAGTTTTGATACAGAACGCCCTCTTGATCAAAGAACTTCGGCGCCACGCCGAGGATGTAGCCGTTTCCTGCCGCAACGCCGCGCGCCACGGCGCCCATCATCCCCGTGTTTCCGCCGCCGAACACCAGTCCGTGTCCCGCAGCCGCCAGGGCTTTTCCGAGGGCTTCGCCCGCCGCCGTAAAGCTTGCGTCGATTTTATCACTGGCCGCGCCGTAAACGCAAATGTTCATACTGTTTTCTCCGTTTCTTTATAAAACGTGGTAATTTTTATCAAAATTCATAAGGATCGTGGCCACTTCCGCACGGGTTGCATTGCCCTGGGGATTAAAATACCCGCCCGAACCGTTGACCAGTCCCGCCGTCTGGCATTTTTGCACGTATTGCTTCGCCCAGCCGGAAATCTTCGCATTGTCCTTAAAGACAATCGGTTTATTGATATTTTTAAGGGTGATGCCGGCAAACTTGCAGTAGGTCACCATCATCTTGCAAATCTGCTCGCGCGTTACATTTTCTTCCGGTGCAAATTTTGTGCTGCTGACGCCGTTTACAATTCCGTTGTCCGAGGCCCATTTGACATATCCCGTATACCACTGTCTTTGTTTGACATCGGTGAATTTCGTCTTGGCGTTTTTATCCACGGATACGCCCGCCATTCTGCCCAGTACCGTTACAAACATCGCGCGCGTCATATTCGCCTCCGGGGCAAACATCGTTGTGCTTTCACCGGTAAACAATCCGTTGCCGTAGGCAAAGTCCACCGCGCCTTTGTACCAGGCTTTTTTCGGTACATCCTTGAAGATCTTTGAGCTGTCCACCGTCGGACGGAGTTTGGGAATTGCCGTGATCTCCGTTCTGGCGTCGCAGCGTGTGCAATGACGTGATTTCTCCCCCGCCGCGTCCTTGGTGGCTGCTTTATCTACCGTAAATTCCTTGGCAAAGTCATGACCCAGCGCCGGGATCTCCTCATGCCGCACAGTTTGGCACACAGAGCAGGTAAAGAGTTTATCGCCCTTTTCCGTGCAGGTGGCTTTTTTCGTTACGGTGCCCGCGTCCCAGGTATGCTCATGCTGAATATGCGTTTTGAAGATTTTCAAAGTGGGTCCGTTTGTCCCCATCTCCCAAATCACCTTAAAATCAAAATCGGCAAAAGTTTGCTGCTGCAAAAGCTGCGCCGCCGTAATTTTAATCGGTTGGTTGGCCGCCGTATCATAGTCAATTCCGTGTTCGGCATTGTCCAGATAATAACAGCCGCGTACCGCACCGTAATTATAGCCGACAACCCCGCCCGCGTGCAGATATTTCTTTTCGTCGGCCAAAGTCGATGCGCTGACCGCGCCGACATTGTAGCACCGCTCCACCACAGATTCGGTGGTGACATGATTGGCGGCGGCATAACCGACAATTCCGCCGACATTGATCAAACTTTCCTGATCGCCGCTGCCGGAAACCGAAGCGGTATTAAAGCAATCTTGAATTTCGGCGCCGTTATGGGCGGCAATGCCACCCGCATTGATTTTAATTTTACCGTTGACAACGGCACGAATATTGCCCGAAACGCCGCAAGAAGAAATGGTTCCCATGTTTTGCGCCGCAATGCCGCCGACATGCACGTCCTGCATTTGCACCTCGTCGGGCTTGGAGGCCTGCATGGAAAAGTCAACATCCTCCAGCTTCAAATTGCGGATCTCGCCCTTGTTTCTGCCGAACAGACCGAGATATACCAACGCGTTGGTATCATCGCAGTCAATGGCAATCTTCAGACCCTTAATGCTGTACCCCTGACCGTCAAAAGTGCCGGTAAAGTATACATAATCATTCTCAGCGGCAATCGGCACGAATCCTTCGCCGTTATTATAGAAATCGCCGCCCTTTTCAAAATCAGAAGCTTGAAAAACAATATCCGCCCCCAGCTTGTAATGCCCCGAAAGGTTGTCGCGAATACTGTTCAACTGCGCGGGGGTGGTGATGGTGATAACATCCTCCGCCGCCGGTACCGCCATGCTGCAAAGCGACGCCGTCAAAACGACGCTCAGCAAAAAACACATGATTTTTCGTTTCATAAAAGCCTCCCCATTTTTATGGCATTTATTTTACCACGCCAGTACGATTTCTTGATTATCGTACAGTTTTTGCGCGTTGGTAAGCAATGAATCAACCGCTTCGCGGGATACGCAGAACATGCCGGTGGAATTGAGTTCGTAATAACAGTACCGCTCGTCCAGCACGTAATAATTCAAAGTTTCTTTGCTGCCGTCGTCCAACGTCATTTCGATGCTCACATAGGGATCGCCCTTCGGTTTTGTCCCCTCTTTTTGCACCTCAATGCCCAAAATACCGGCATAAAACTCGGAAAAAGACGAACGATCCACTTGCTTGTTATTGACATAAACCACCCGATCGTCCCCGGTGCCGACCAGCTTAATATCATAGGAACGCTGCTTGCCGGTTAAACGAATGTTTCTCACGGTATCCACATCACGCGTATACGTAATGACATCGCACATATCCGCAAGCGAAAGAGACAGGCAGGACACCGCGGATTTGGCCACCGTGTAAATTACACCGCCGTCCTTGCGCATGCAAAAAATCGTATCACCGTCGGTTTTCCCGAACAAAATGGTGCGCTCCATGGTGTTATTCCCGAAATGCAGGGTATAATCGGGATGATCCAACCCGGTTTTTTCCAACATTGCGGCAGAAATATCGTCGCTCACCGCCGTGCAGTCATTCAGCGTTGTAAGCAGCGAGAGAATACTGTTCATCGCCGTGGTGGAAAAGGGCATGGATATCGGCTGATACATCATAAAGGACAAATCCACCTTGGTCGTACCGTCCTCGGAAGCGGAGGAACTCTCCTGCTCGTTTCGAACGCTGACCGCCGTTCCCTTCGTACCGCCGATAATGATCGGAGAAATTTTGTCATTGTCGTTATCCGCGTCATACCCCGAAATATCCTGATCGTAATAATACAGTCGGGTTTTGGAAAGCAGCTCGGCCGTTTCGGCCTCTACCAAGTAAACCGCGGCCGTATCCTGCGTGCCGTTCGGATCGTCCGCCAATAACATATAGTAATAATCCTCGTCCGTTGCCTGATTTCCCAGATACAACGTCACGCTGTCCTTCGCCGTTTTGATTTCCGCGCGTCCGGCGGGCTTTTCCAACCCGTATTCGGACAGCTTGGCCCGCTGCACCTCGATCTTTTTGACCGATTCCACCGCGCTGAGCTTTTCAATAGCGGTAGAGATATAGGCGCTGCTGGACTCCTTGTCCTCTTTTCCCTCAATTTTGTATACGGAGCCGGATTTTTTATAAAGCTTATATTCGTCCTGGTTGTTGATCACATAGACGCTTTTGACGTCTGTGGATGTAAAGTCTGTTATCTTTACAGTGTTGACCTGGCCGGTTTCACTCGTGGTATTGGGGGAAATTTTTCGCAGCACGAAATATACGCCCGTCAACACCACCAACGCACTGAGCAGCACGATCATCGGCATCAGTTTATGAAGCAAGCCGGTGCGTACCTTTTTGGTGCGGTGCGGCTGCTTTTCGGTGGTTTCGTATTGAAACAACTCGCCGTCGGCATTGTCCGTCGGCGGTTGCACGGAACGGTCTTCCGATTCTACGGACCGGCTTTCCGCTTCTACGGAACGGCTTTCCGTTTCTACGGAACGGTCTTCCGCCTCTTCGGAAGTTTCCCCGACAGGCGGAATGTTTTTCATTTCGTCCGGGTTCATCATAAGTTTTTCCTCCGAATGAATACCGCAATACCGATCAGCAGCACAATACCGGGAATCACGCCCAGCACAACGGCAGTGGCCGTAGTTTTTTGTGCGTCGGTCATTGTCATGGTTTGGGACGCGGTATATTTTACGGAATCCAATACCGTATCATTTTCCTGACCCAACATAAAGTTGTACATTGTGATTAAAAAGTCGCCGTTGCTGGCATAGGACATGTAATCGGAAGTGAGCATTTGCGTCGATCCGACGGCAAACACATAAGAATACACATCCTGGTTATTATACACCTTTGTCAGCTTGCTGAGCGTCGCCAGCGTAAGCGGGCCGTTGGTATCGCCCGAAGCCTTTTCGTAGGAGGTGATATTGCTGCCCTGTTCGGTGCTCTTTCCGTAGGCGGAAGAGCTGGTGGTCAAAATGGGAATAACCGTCAAATTGCCGTTTTCTTCAAAACGGGAGGTGATAGACCGCGCCGCGGCCAGCACCATGGGGGTTTGGGCGGTTTGGATTTTCTCGGTGGTCTCGTTATCCGCCATCTGCGGCGAAATCACCGTCGGAAGATTGATATAATAATTCTTATCGCCCTCCAACACCATATTCCGATCAAAGACCATGCCGCGCTCGGACAAAAAGCTCTCCAAATTCGGAAGCTGAATACTGGTTGCGTCGGTAAATACCATCAGGTGTCTGCCATACATATATCCGTTATTTAAGAAATTCTCAATAACGCTGACCTCCGCCACCGAATAATCCTTGGCCGGAGCGGCAATAATCATCATTTTGGCATTTTCCGAAAACTTCATGCCGGAATACAGCTTGATATCCTCCACCGTATATCCGTTATTGGCAAACAGGTTGCGGAACGTCTGATCCGTGCTCTCCCCGTGCCCGGTTACAAAATATACCGTCTGATCGCTGTCTTGCATAAAGCTGAGCAATCCCGCCGCCACACGTTCCTCCAACAGGTAGGTAACAGCGCCGCTGGTAGAATCGCTTTGATACATTTCACTTTGCTGCACCACGCGCACCCGTTGGCCGCATTTCATCACCAAAGCACCGGTGCTGATATTATACTGCGAACCGAACGACGTGGCAAACGTCGGGTTTTTATCGGGATCGACATATTCCAGCGTGAAATTGTCGCCCGCGTTGACAAGCCGCCGCAAAATTTCCTTAAACTGCGTGATATAATCATCCTCGGCGCTGACTACGTAAAAATTAACCTCTTTGTCCATCTTGTTGATGATCTGCAGCGTCTGATTATTCAGCTTGTAAAGCGAGTCCCCCGAAATATCCAATTTCAGAGAATAGTTTTTGGTCAAGGTCGTGCAAATAATGTTCAGCACCACCACAACCGCAATCAACAATATCGTCAGTACCGTAGCCACCGAACCGTATTTTAACCGGCGGAGCTTTGCATTTTTGTTTTTCATCAGCTCCACCTCCGTTTCTCAATGACGCGCACCGTCAAAAATAAAAAGATCACGCCGACGCTTATATAGTACACAACAGACGACAGCGGAAACAACCCGCTGGTAAAATCGCTGTACCGATCGTACACCGAAATAAAGCTCACAACGGCCGATACCACGGTGTTGTTAATGCTGGAGGAAAGCGTATCCAAAAAATACAAGCTCATTAAGATGGCAAAGGACAATACCGCCGCCACAACCTGACTTTCGGTAATGGCGCTTAAAAAGCATCCGATGGCGATAAAGGCCGCGCCCAACAAAATGATGCCGATGTAATTTCCGATCATAAGACCCACCGACAAATTGCCGTACATCCCTACAAACATCATGCTCACCAGCGTGGGCACCAGCGCAATGACAAAGACGCTGAACGCCGCAAAGAACTTGCCCAGTACAATGCCGCTGACGCTGACCGGACTGGTCAGCAAAATCTGATCGGTTTTGCTTTTTTTCTCTTCACTGAACAAGCGCATGGTCAAAATAGGCACCAAAAACATATACATAATCAAGCTGCCGCCGAAAAAATAGCCGACGTTGCTGATGCCGTTATCCAGCATATACATCTTAAAAAACAAAGCGCTTAAAAACAAAAATGCGCAAATATAAACATATCCGTTCGGCGAGGTAAAATAGGCTTTCATTTCGCGTTTATAAATGGCCGTCATTTAATAATTCCCTCCCTCGCTGCCGTCGGTGACCAACTTGACAAATACATCCTCCAAGGACATATCCATGCTTTTCAGTCCCAAAATCGGCATATTTTTGGCCGCCAGTGTGTTAAAGAGCGGCTTGCGGATATCCACATGCGGCCCGCTTTCCACCATAAAATCGGTGGAGCCTTCTTCTTTGCTGCCCATTGATTCCACCAAGACCACATCGGGCACACTGCGCAGCGCCTTTTCCGCCGGTACGCGGCCGCCGGCCACACGAACCACCAGCTTGCGATTTCCGGCCGCATTGTACGATAGGGTTTGCGCATTACCGTCCGCCACGATCTGCCCGCGGTTGATAATCAGTATACGATTGCAGACCGACTGAACCTCTTGCAAAATATGCGTTGATAAAATCACGGTATGATTTTTTCCGAGCTTTTTGATCAAATTCCGAATTTCGATAATTTGCCGCGGATCCAAGCCGACCGTCGGCTCGTCCAAAATCAGCACTTTCGGATTGCCCATCAGCGCCTGTGCAAGACCGACGCGCTGACGATATCCCTTGGAAAGATTTTTGATCGGACGGCGATATACGTCGGTGATTTTCACCAGCTCGCAAATCTCGGCAATGTGCGGTGCGCGCGGGAATTTTGTTTTTTTAATGTCATAAACAAAATTCAAATACTCCTTGACCGTCATGTCGGGATACAGCGGCGGCAGCTCCGGCAAAAAGCCGATTTGCTTTTTGGCCTCGATCGGGTTTTCCAGCACGTCAATGCCGCCGATCTTCGCCGAGCCGCTTGTCGCGGATAAATAACCGGTCAAAATATTCATCGTTGTGGATTTCCCGGCGCCGTTCGGCCCGAGGAAACCCAAAATCTCCCCTTCGCCGACCGTAAAGGACAAGTCGTTCACCGCATTATTGTCGCCGTATTTTTTAAATAAGTGTTCTACCTCAATCATACTACGGTTTTTACTCCTTTGTACAAAACGTTTCTACTATAATAGTACCATAATCTTTTTTAATAATCTGTAAACTATTTATCAAGCTTTATATGAAGCTCGCTCAGCTGCCGATCGGTTACGGTATCCGGGCAACCGCTCATCGGTTCGCCCGCGTTTTGCACCTTGGGGAAAGCAATTACATCTTTAATGGAATTTTTGCCGAGCATCAGCATCACCAATCTGTCCAAGCCGTAGGCCATACCGCCGTGCGGGGGCGCGCCGTATTGAAACGCTTCCAATAAAAAGCCGAACTTTTCATTGGCGTCCTCCTCGGTAATGCCCAACGCCCGGAACATTTTCGCCTGCATTTCGGGCTGATGAATCCGAATCGAACCGCCGCCGATTTCGCATCCGTTCAAAATAATATCATAGGCTCTGGCACGCATGTGATACGGATCGCTGTCCAGCATGGACAAATCCTCCTCCAGCGGCGCGGTAAACGGATGATGCATGGCCATGTACCGACCCTCTTCCTCGCTGTACTCAAACAACGGGAACTTGGTCACCCACAGGAAATTGTACTGCTTGCTGTCCAAAATGCCCAATCTTTTGGCACATTCCACACGCAAAGCGCCCAGCGTGTCAAAGACCACCTTGTTTTTGTCGGCCACCAGCAAAATCACGTCGCCCTTTTCAAAATCCAGCGCCCGGTACATCCCCGAAAGCTTTTCGGAATTCATAAATTTGGCAAAAGAGCAAGTGGGCTGCTCCTCCGTCCAACGGGCAAAAGCAAGTCCCTTGGCGCCGTAGTCCTTGGCAAACGCCGTTAAAGCGTCCACGGTTTTACGGGTGATTTTATCCGCATGTCCTTTAATATTGATTCCGCGAACGCTGCCGCCCGCCGCCAGCGCGCCCTCGAAAACGCCGAATCCGCAAGCCTCGGCATACTCGCTGACATCGTGCAGCTCAAATCCGAAGCGCGTGTCGGGCTTGTCCGAACCGAAGCGTTCCATCGCCTCTTGATATTCCATACGTAAAAACGGCGTTTTTACTTCTACGCCCAGCATCTCGCGGAACAGCCCTTGAATGTAGCCCTCGTTAAGGGTCATAATGGTTTCCTCATCGATAAAGGACATTTCCATATCAATCTGAGTGAATTCCGGCTGACGGTCTGCACGAAGATCCTCGTCACGGAAGCATTTTGCAATCTGCATATAGCGGTCAAAGCCCGAAATCATCAGCAGCTGTTTGTACAGCTGCGGGCTTTGCGGCAGGGAATAAAAGCAGCCCTCATGAATTCGGGAC
>CAKRPM010000003.1 GCA_934378025.1 uncultured Eubacteriales bacterium
GTACAGGCCAACACTTCGGGTGTTCCCTGCTTCGCAACCGGCGACTTTAACTGCAACTTTTCAGGCGGTACGTGGGATTGCGGCGCGTTGACAGACTTTACCGGGTATTCCTTCTTTGCCGACGCCGGATACACCGCGGCCGAGAATACCGTAGCGGAATCCTACATCAAATCTCGTCTGGATCATGTCTTCTACAACAAGAATTTGACAGACGCACTGGAATATGTCATGATCAATTCGGCGGATTATACGCCCAGACTTTCCGATCACCATGCGATTATTTTGCGCTGCCGTCGGAAAGCGCCGGCGGGTCTTACCGTCAGCATTCCGAATAATGAAACGGATGTATATTATCAAGACGGCACCTATTATGTGAACTGCTTGACGAAAAATCAGGCTGCTGTGACGGCAAACGTTTCTGTCAGCGGCGGCAAATTGTACAGCGACGAGGGCTGCAATACGCTTGCAGGCACTTCGCTTCAGCTGAAACTGGAGAGCAACAACACCTATTTGGCAGACAATACCTACTATATTAAAGTCAATGAAAATGTTTATCCGGTAACCTTCCGGATTTGGAATGCCAATGCTAACGCCAAGACCCTCTATGTTGATCAATCCTTTATCAGCAAATCGGCGGGCGACGCGGCCTTGTATTCCGATCGCTGGTATTGCCGCAAGGTTACGGTAGGCACCAACGGATTTGCCACCATTCAAGAGGCGGTGGATCATGCGACCGACGGCTATGAAATTTATGTAGCACCCGGTCATTATGTAGAGGATGTAAACTATACCAATAAGAATTTGAAACTGTACGGCAGCAACCGCAACAATGCCAAAGCGTTGAAGGCGGGCGGCGATAAATGGGTGATCAACAGTGCGCATCGCATGTATGAAACCTATTGGGAAGGCAGCGTCACCTTTGTAGATAACAACTACGCAAACGCTTCCATCATGGTCAACGGTTTCTACTTTATGGGCAAAGCGACCATCGGACAGGTACGTGTTGTCGGCGGTACGGAGGCCGCTTCTGTTTCCATGGAAATCTGCCACAATATCTTTAACTGCTATACGGACGGTTCCACCTTCAACGGCGCTGCCATTCACGGCAACACCCGGTTGCAGAAAAACGCGAAGATTTATGACAACTTCTTCCATCTGGCCGATACACCTTCCTATAAAAAGGAAAACGGCAGCACGGGATACTTTGTCAACCGTTCGATTACCATGCGGAATTTGAAGGCGGTGGAGATTACCGACAACTGGTTTGACGGCTATCCCTACAACATGCTCTATCTGGCCTCCGAGGTCAGCGACGGCGCAATTGAGGGCGGCTACGGCAACTTGAAATTCAACAACAACTTGATCACCAACTGCAAGAACATGGTGATTTGGATTAACAACATTACCGAGCAGACCAACGCCAACCTTCAAATCGGCGACAACGTATTCTTGAACAGCGAAAAAATCGCAGTTTACTTCAGAGATACGACCAATCAAAAGAATAACGGACTTACCAATGCAAAACAAAATATTTCCGTCAGCATCAAAAACAGCGATAAGGTCGGCCTGAACCTGTATGATACGACCGGTATCAACATCACCTATCACGACTAAGCGATTGTTCGGAAAACACGAAAAGCCTCCTGTGAAAAATCACAGGAGGCTTTTTGATGCAGCCGCTTTGGGAAATTTGCAAACAAAAAATCCCGCCAAAGCCATGATAAAATCAAGCTTTGGCGGGATTTAATATTGCTTAGATGCGGTTTAAAAGCAAAGTTATTTGCTTGCCTCTTCCACAGCAACCGCGCAGGCAACCGTAGCGCCGACCATCGGGTTGTTGCCCATACCGATGAGACCCATCATTTCAACGTGCGCCGGAACAGAGGACGACCCTGCGAACTGTGCGTCAGAGTGCATTCTGCCCATGGTGTCGGTCATGCCATAGGAGGACGGACCGGCAGCCATGTTGTCCGGATGCAGGGTACGGCCCGTACCGCCGCCGGAGGCCACGGAGAAATACTTCTTGCCGTTTTCGACGCACCATTTCTTATAGGTGCCCGCAACCGGATGTTGGAAACGAGTGGGGTTGGTGGAGTTGCCGGTGATGGAAACGCCCACGCCCTCCAGACGCATGATCGCAACGCCCTCCGGAACATTGTCCGCACCGTAGCATTTAACATCGGCGCGCGGACCGTTGGAAAACGGAATTTCTTTAACCACTTTTACCTCTTCCGCATAGGGATCAAATTCGGTTTCCACAAAGGTAAAGCCGTTGATGCGGGAGATGATGTATGCTGCGTCTTTGCCCAGACCGTTGAGGATGACGCGCAAAGGTTTGGTGCGTACTTTGTTGGCGTTCAGTGCGATTTTAATGGCGCCTTCCGCCGCGGCAAAGGACTCATGCCCCGCCAAGAAGCAGAAACACTCGGTCTCTTCGCTGAGCAGCATTTTGCCCAAATTGCCGTGACCCAGTCCGACTTTGCGGTTTTCCGCAACGGAGCCGGGGATGCAGAACGCCTGCAGGCCGATGCCGATGGCCGCTGCCGCATCTGCCGCTTTTACGCAGCC
Source organism: uncultured Eubacteriales bacterium (assembly GCA_934378025.1). Lineage (GTDB taxonomy): Bacteria > Bacillota > Clostridia > Oscillospirales > QAKW01 > Firm-08. Next base: position 2,569 of record CAKRPM010000003.1, read on the forward strand.
TTGCTTAATGGCAATGGCGCAGCCGACGGTGTACGCCCAAATGGCGTTTTCAAAACAAATCGGCTGAGTGGAGCGAACGATTTTGTCGCAGTCAATGCCTTTGGCCAGCGTGATTTCTTTACATTCCTCAATGGAGGAGATGCCGTATTGAGCCAAAACGCCGTTAATTTTTTCCAGGCGTCTTTCATATCCTTCAAATAAAGCCATCTCGTTTTACCTCCTTATTCCTTGCGGGGGTCAATGTATTTGACCGCCTCGTCGAAACGACCGTATGTACCTTTGGACGCTTCGTATGCCTTGTTGGGCTCTTCGCCTTTTTTGATCAAATCCGTCATTTTGCCGAGCGAAACGAACTCGTATCCGATCACCTGATCGTCTTTGTCCAGCGCCATACGAGTGCAATAGCCCTCGGTCATTTCCAGATAGCGAACGCCCTTGGCCTTGGTGCCGTACATGGTGCCGACCATGCTTCTTGCACCCTTGCCCAAATCTTCCATGCCTGCGCCGATGACCAAACCGTCCTCGGAAAAAGCGGACTGGGAGCGGCCGTATACGATTTGCAGGAACAATTCGCGCATGGCGGTATTGATAGCGTCACATACCAGGTCGGTATTCAGCGCTTCCAAAACGGTTTTGCCCGGCAAAATCTCTGCCGCCATGGCCGCAGAGTGGGTCATGCCGGAGCAGCCGACGGTTTCCACCAACGCTTCCTCAATGATGCCGTTTTTAACATTCAGAGACAGCTTGCAAGCACCCTGCTGCGGTGCGCACCAGCCGACACCGTGAGTGTACCCGGAGATGTCTTTAATTTCTTTTGCCTCGACCCATTTGCCCTCTTCGGGAATGGGAGCGGGCCCGTGATGCGGTCCCTTGGCAACGCAACACATGTTCTCAACTTCCATTGAATAATTCATTTCGAGAAGCTCCTTTCGTTTTTTACACACTGCTTCTATTATATAGTTTCTCTTCCCAACTTTCAAGAGAATTTGTCAAATTTCCGCTATTTATAAAATAAATTGCGAAAAGACTTGCTATTTTTGTGAAAAAACGATAAGATATAAGAAAAACATAGGAGGAATGTAGGCATGAAATGTCCTGTATGTAATACAGAATTGCCGGAGGATGTGCGCTTCTGCCCGCAGTGCGGTACGGAACTGGCCGATAAGCAGCCCGCCCCGCCGACTCCAATGGCAACGCCGGTGCCCCCGGTAACGCCGCCGACTCCGACGGCAACGCCGGTAACGCCGTCGAACCCGCCGATCGGTTTTGGGAAGGTTTGCCCATATTGCGGCGCGACGGTCAGTGCGCAGGCGGTCATTTGCCCGAAATGCGGTCTTTCCCTGAATTCGGTGACGATGGCAGCGGCGGTTCCGCCGCAAGGGGACGCCGGGAAAAACGGCATGGCCACCGCGGGTATGATCATGGGAATTTTATCCATCGCCACATTGGTCTGCTGCGGCTTATTCGTACCGTTTTCTTTAATTTTCGGTATTCTCGGGCTGATTTTCGGAATTCTCGGGCGAAACTCGCAAAAGCGGGGGCAGGCCATCGCGGGAATTATATGCGGTTCTATCGGCTTGGTGCTTTCGCTGATAGTCGGTGCTGTTTTCCTGTTGGCGCTGATTTTTGAGGACACGTATTCCATGGGGCAGGATTACTTCGGTTCCGGCGTGCCTTTTTCCGGGAATGACTTGATGAAATTCTTTTGGTAAAACCAGCGTTTGGACTCGGTGAAAACATAAAATCGGAAAGATGTACATAAGACTTTTATTGCGGAACGCAATAAAAGTCTTATCCCTTTTTTAAAAGCAGGAGGAATCTATGACGGCATTTTTGGTAAAACTGTTAAATATGGTCGGGCTTGAGGGCGTATGGGCGTCGCTGCTGCTGTTCGCGGTGGGCTTGGTGCTGATCATCAAAGGCGGCGATTGGTTTGTGGACGCGGCAAGCTGGATGGCCAACGTCACCGGTATCCCGAAATTTATCGTCGGGGCGACGGTGGTATCCTTGGCGACAACTCTGCCCGAGCTTTTGGTCAGCGTGATCGCCACGGTGCAAAAGAATAATGAAATTGCCATCGGCAACGCCGTGGGCAGTGTGACGGCCAATGTCGGCTTAATCATGGCAATTTCCATTACGGTGTTGCCCATGGTGATGCAGGATAACGACATCATTAAAAAAGGATTTATCATGATGGGTGCCACCGCCGTGCTGGGGTTGCTATGTCTGCACGGTTCCATGAGTGCTTGGGCGGGATTGATTTTGCTGGGCATTTTGGCGGCGTTTACAGCCATGAATATTTCGGACGCCAAACGGCATATCGCGGGCGGAACCCAAGAAAAGGAACCGGTCACCAATGCCTTCGGCAATATTGTAAAATTTGTATTGGGAGCCGCCGCCATTGTGTGCGGCGCACAGCTGCTGGTGGATAACGGTACGGTGTTGGCGGTGGAAATCGGCGTCAGCGAAAAACTGGTAGCGGTTACCATGGTGGCCATCGGCACCTCGCTGCCGGAACTGATCACCACCATTACTGCCTTAATCAAAAAAGAACCCGGCATGTCGCTGGGCAATATCGTAGGCGCCAACATTATGGATATGACGTTTATTTTACCGATTTGCTCCATGGTCGGCGGCGGTCGGCTGGAGGTGCCGATGAAGGCGGGGGAAACGATCCCCTCTCTGGTTAGCCTGGATATTCCCGTAACACTCGGGTTGATGGCGCTGGCAATTCTGCCGACGCTCAAGGGCAAAAAATTCAGACGTTGGCAAGGCATTTTGATGATGGCGCTGTATATCGGATATATCGCCGTGGTGGCCATGGCGTAAAACAAACCGGTGGTTTGAAATGCGGGCCCGCGTGCCTTGCGTGCAACGGAAAGGAATGGTCATAACAATGGATCAGGTAATTAATTATACGTATCTGCCGTGGGAAAATCAGAATGTCTGCGGCGTGATTTGCTGGATTTGTCTGGCGGTGGGGGCGCTGTGGGCGCTGGCAAGCGTCATTGTAAAAAACAGCAAGCTCGGGTATGATCTTCATGTGGGCGACTTTTGGTATGTGCAGGCGTACGGCTGGGCGTTGATTGTGAATACGGCGATGTTTGCCATGTTTTTCTGGTATGCGGCGGCGGCGATCGGCGCGTTGTTTTCCACGGTTTGCATTTCCTCGGCGCGGGCCGGGCAGCAAAAGGCGTTTATTGATGAAAAAAACGGAAAATGGGGGCTTTGCCCCGCGCTTCGGCAGGTGCGCGGCGAGCTGTTTTCCGATTTGCCGATCGAACAACAGTTGGAGCACAAAAAAAACTTGGAGCGCTCCTTTTCCAAAATGAAAATCATTCCTTTTTATTTAATAACATTGGGGCTTCCCTTTGCGGTAATGTTGGTGCTGTATTTCTGTTCTGCGGGCTATGTTTTCGTGCCGCATGCGCTGTAAACGGAAAAATGAGGCAGACGGTAAAAGACTTTGGTTTTTTACCGCCTGCTTTTTTTGAAATTTTATAAATATTTGTTGAATTTTTTTGCATTATGGTGTACTATAGTGGCAAAGAATAACAGGAGGAAAGAATTATGTCGTATCATTATCCGCTATATTCATGCTTCCCCGCAGTGGCGAAGGTCGGGACTCCTACGCGCGTTGCCATTGTGCCGGAGGGTACGTGCCGCTTTTTCAAAGAGGATCGGGACTATGAGATCTGGGTCGGCGGTATGCGCGAGGATCTTTTGGATTATCATGATCCGCTGGAACCCAATGCTCCCTGCAAGGTGGAGGGCGGCTATCTTTGGTTTACATTCACCTTTGAAAACGAGATGATGTACAGCGTCCGTTTCCGCGAAAAAGGTGGCAGTTTTACCGAAATTTTCATGTATGCCGTTCGGGAGGATCTCTATAAGCTGCGCCCGTTGAAGGGGGATTTGCATGCCCATTCGTATTATTCCGACGGTGCTGATGATGTGGCGATGACCGCGGCGGATTATCGTGAAAACGGATATGATTTTTGCGTTTTGTCCGACCACAACCGGTATTATACTTCCTTGATGCTGAAAGAAGCTTATAAGGATGTTCAAATCGGCTTAAATGTGATTAACGCCGAAGAGGTTCATACCCCGGGATCGGATGTACATATTGTTCATGTCGGCGGCAGAGAGAGCGTTGCGGATATTTACCTGCATCATGCCGATGTATTTGAGGCAGAGGTGGCCGATATTATCAAAGAGTTGCCCGAAAAGGTGCCCGAATTGTATCGTTCCCGTTTGGCCAAGGCGATTTGGACCTGCCGCAAGATTCACGAGTTCGGCGGCATTGCCATATTCCCGCATCCGTTCTGGAAAGCAAATGTATATAATGTATCGGAAGAATTGTGCGATCTGCTTTTCGATGCGAATATTTTCGACGCGTTTGAGCTGATGGGCGGCACGCCGACGACGGCCAGCAATATGCAGCTGGGACTGTGGCAGGCGCAGCGCCTCAAGGGCAACAACATTGCCGTTGTCGGCAGCAGCGATTCGCATTATCATGCTTTCCCCGAGCTGTCGGATGACCTGTTTGCCAGAAACTTTACCATCGCGTTTGCCGAGGACAATACGCCTGAGGGCGTGATGAACGCAATCAAGAACAATATGAGCGTTGCGGGCGAGCTGAGCAAGTACGACCAAGGCGAGGTTCGTTTTTACGGCGATTATCGCCTGACTTCCTATGCCCATTTCTTGTATGATCATTATTTCCGTCTGACGCGGTTGTTGTTTGCGGGCGAGGGCAGCATGATGCGCCGCTATGTAAACGAACAGTTAAACGGTGCATGGCTCAGTCAGTTAAAGGATGAGGGCGACAAGTTCTACCGTGAATTTTTCGGACAGGTGGAAAAAGCCTTGCCGAGCGCAAAGCGCCTGGCGTACCGCGATAAATGGCGCAAAATTCAGATTGAGCAGGGTCCGCCGACCAACGGCGGTTGTCTGTACCTGTACGGCGGCGGTCGAAATAAGGCAAGAGAATAAGGGGCTTGCAATTTTCAAAAAGACGTGCTATAATGAACAAAAATAGAAAAGCGATGAGAAAGACAGTAGTGTTTGCGTAAAACCTTTAGCGAGTCGGGGACGGTGCGAGCCCGATGGGAGTACCGCGGATGCGAAAATCACTTTCGAGCTGACGGCTGAACCCAAAGTAGGCCGCTCCGGTTTCTCTCCGTTATCAGGGAATACTATGTTGGTAGTAATAGGTGGTTTTTGAGCGGCTTGCCCTATTCGGGCAAGCCGTTTTTTACAGTCAGGAGGTAAAAGAAATGCTGTATAAGGAAATTTCTCCGAATGTCAATTTTGTAAAAGAAGAGGAAAAGGTCGAAAAATTCTGGGCGGAAAACGAGGTCTTTGAAAAAAGCATCGACTCACGCGCCAAGGGCGAGCCGTATGTTTTTTATGACGGACCGCCGACGGCGAACGGAAAGCCGCATATCGGCCACGTTTTGACGCGGGTTATTAAAGATATGATTCCGCGTTATCATGCCATGAAAGGACAGATGGTTCCCCGTAAAGCGGGCTGGGACACGCATGGGCTGCCGGTTGAGCTGGAAGTTGAAAAACGGTTGGGTCTGGACGGCAAGGAGCAAATCGAGCAATACGGCTTGGAGCCTTTTATCGAGCATTGTAAAGAAAGCGTATGGAAATATAAGGGCATGTGGGAGGAGTTTTCCCGCAAGGTCGGCTTTTGGGCGGATATGGACGATCCGTACGTTACCTATCATAATGAATTTATCGAGTCGGAATGGTGGGCGCTGAAAAAGATTTACGAGCGCGGGCTTTTGTATAAAGGCTTTAAGATCGTGCCGTATTGTCCGCGCTGCGGTACGCCGCTGTCCTCTCACGAGGTGGCGCAGGGGTATAAAACGGTGAAAGAGCGCTCCGCCGTGGTTCGGTTTAAAGCGGTGGATGAGGATGCCTACTATTTGGCATGGACCACCACGCCCTGGACGTTGCCCTCCAATGTGGCGCTGTGCGTCAACCCCGACGAAACCTATTGTAAGGTAAAGGCGGCAGACGGTAAAGTTTATTATATGGCCGAGGCGCTGTTGGACAGCGTGCTTGGGGCGTTGGACGAGGAAAAACCGTACGAGGTTTTACAGAAGTTTGTCGGCAAAGAGCTGGAATATAAGGCGTATGAACCGCTGTATGCCTGCGCCGGCGAAGCGTGTGCCAAGCAGCACAAAAAGGCGCACTTTATCACCTGCGATCATTATGTTTCCATGGGCGACGGTACCGGCATCGTGCATATTGCGCCGGCCTTCGGTGAGGATGACTCGCGTATCGGCAGAAATTACGACTTGCCGTTTGTGCAGTTTGTGAATGCCAAGGGTGAGCTGACGGAGGAAACGCCGTATGCAGGCGTGTTTGTCAAAAAGGCCGATCCGTTGGTGCTGACCGATTTGGACAAGGCGGGACTGCTGTTCTCCGCTCCTAAGTTTGAGCATGAGTACCCGCATTGCTGGCGCTGCGATACGCCGCTGATCTACTATGCCAGAGAGTCATGGTTTATCAAAATGACGGCGGTCAAGGATGATTTGATTAAAAATAACAATACCATCAATTGGATCCCCGAGAGCATCGGCAAGGGTCGTTTCGGCGACTGGCTGGAAAACGTGCAGGATTGGGGCATCAGCCGTAATCGCTATTGGGGGACGCCGCTGAATATCTGGACGTGCAAATGCGGGCATCGCCATGCGATCGGAAGCATTGAAGAGCTGAAAAGTATGTCTTCCGATTGCCCGCAGGATATCGAATTGCATCGGCCGTACATCGACGCGGTGACCATCAAATGCCCCGAGTGCGGCGGCGAGATGCACCGTGTGCCGGAGGTCATCGATTGTTGGTTTGATTCCGGCAGCATGCCGTTTGCACAGCATCATTATCCTTTTGAAAATAAAGAACTCTTCGAGGCGCAGTTCCCGGCGGACTTCATTTCCGAGGCGGTGGATCAAACGCGCGGCTGGTTCTATTCGCTTTTGGCCATTTCCACCCTTATATTTAATAAAGCGCCCTTTAAGAATGTTATTGTTTTGGGGCATGTTCAGGATGAAAACGGACAAAAGATGTCCAAATCCAAGGGGAATGCGGTGGATCCGATGGAGGCGCTGCAAACCTACGGTGCCGACGCGATTCGTTGGTATTTCTACACCAATTCCGCCCCCTGGCTGCCCAATCGTTTCCATGGGAAGGCCGTTGTGGAGGGTCAGCGCAAGTTTATGAACACCCTTTGGAATACCTATGCGTTTTATGTGCTGTATGCGAATATCGATTCCTTTGATCCCACGCAGCATACGCTGGCGTACGATAAGCTGGGCGTGATGGATAAGTGGCTGCTTTCCCGTCTGAACAGTACGGTCAAGGCCGTGGACGAAAACCTCGCCGCATATCGGATCCCCGAGGCGGGCAAGGCGTTGGCGCAGTTCGTGGATGAAATGAGCAATTGGTATGTCCGCCGCGGCAGAGAACGGTATTGGGCGGAGGGTATGAGCGAAGATAAAACCAATGCTTATATGACGCTTTATCATGCGTTGGTGACGCTTTCCAAGGCGGCGGCGCCCATGATTCCGTTTTTGACGGAGAATATTTATCAGAATTTGGTGCGCTCTGTGGATCACACTGCGCCGATCAGCGTTCATTTGTGCGATTTCCCGACGGTGGATGAAAAGCAAATCGATCCCGTGCTGGAGAAGAATATGCAAGAGGTGCTGGAAATCGTCGTGCTCGGCCGTGCCGCGCGCAACGGTGCCGCCTGTAAAAACCGTCAGCCGTTGGCGGCGATGTATGTGAAAGCGGATAAAATTGCAGACGGCTGCTTTACGGAAATCATCCGTGAAGAATTGAATGTAAAAGAAGTTGTGTTCACCGGTGCGCTGGACAGCTTTGTCAGCTATACCTTTAAACCGCAGCTGCGCACGGTCGGTCCGAAATACGGCAAACAGCTGGGTGAAATCCGCGCGGTGCTCGGCGGTTTGGACGGCGTTTCCGCCAAACGGAAGCTGGATGAAACCGGAAAACTGGAATTTCATTTTGAAAGCGGCGACGTGGTGCTGACGGCGGAGGATTTGTTGATTGATACACAGCCCAAGGCGGGCTTTTATACCGTGAGCGATCATGGGGTCAGCGTAGTGCTGGATACCAACCTGACGCCGCAGCTCATTGAGGAAGGCTACGTGCGGGAATTGATCAGTAAAATTCAGTCTATGCGCAAGGAAGCCGACTTTAATGTGATGGATCATATTAAGGTGACGCTTTCCGGTGATGAAACCGTGTGCGCCGTGGCGGAAAAATATCGCGATCAAATCGCCGGCGATGTGTTGGGCGACGCTTTGACAAAGGCGCAGCCCGCAGGATTTGTCAAGGATTGGGATATTAACGGTAAAAACGTAACCATCGGCGTAGAAAAGGTATAATCGTCGTCGGTACGGCATTTTTTACCGACGCGGCAGATCATTAAGGATCCCCGGGCGCATTGCGCCCGGGGCTCGGAATATAAAAAACGGGTCGTGAAAGAGGTAACTCTTTCACGGCCTTTTCTTTTGCCTTGATCGGCTTTATAGATATTTTAAATCGGGCGACAACCAACGACAAAAAAGAAGCGGTTTTCCTTATATTATAGGAGTGTTGTGCAGTGTGTATAAAAAAACAAATCATTTTTAGTCGTTTTTGTTCTATTGACAAATCCGGAAACGCTTGGTATAATACGAGTGTATAAGTGTTAGTGCCCTCGGAGGGCACCGCAACATCAGGTACTATAATATCTTATGGGAGGAAGAATTATGTTGCAAAGCAGAAAACGACCGATTGCCTTGCTATGCGCACTTGTGATGTGCCTTGGCTTGCTGTCGGGCATCGTGCTGCCGCAAATTGCACAAACGGCGAGCGCTGTCGCAGACCCGTATGCGCGAATTGAAGCGGAAAGCACTGATGAAGACGGTGTAATCACACCGAAAGACAACGTCTACTTTCTGAACTTCAGCACGAACACGGGAAACCAGTATTGGAACACCCAGGCACCGGCTGAAAACGAAGGGGACGAGTTTACCGTTATGTACGGTGACAGCGCCACCAATCCTACTTGGGGTAATGGTAAAACCTATAAACTCCAATGGAAAGTGAACGCTTTTGGTTCATGGGCGGATTTCATAACCATGTTCAGAGGAATCAACCCCGATGAGAAAAATAACCTTGTTGTGGTTATGTTCCCGGGTAGCGTATGGTCGATTTCCACCAACGGTAATAACGACGATGCGATGACCATGACGTCTCCGTCCGCGGAAGATCCGACGGAAGCGGAGCTGTTGAACGCCTATTTCCTCGGACCGCAGGCGGGCAAAAGCCCGGTAACGGCGAAAGGCAGCAATGTGGTTGCCAACGGCCGTTCTATTGACGAAACGCGGGAATTTGTTTTCCGCAGCACATTCTGGCCGCCGATGAACGGTGTTTGGCACTTTGACGGTGTTGCCGGCGGTGCGAATCTGAAGTTCTTCGTCACCTCCAGCGCTTCGGCTACTGCGAAGAGTGCGCTGTATATGGACAATTTGTATGCGGAAGTCGGCGGCGGCAGCGTTCAGCTGTTTGGCATCGGCGGAAACAACAAAACCAACGGCAAGAACATGAAGTTTGAAGTTACCAATTCTTACTTCAATCAAACCGGTACCGACGCGACCAGCCAGGCTCCGGTCATTCAGTCCAACAAGACGGTGTTTGATAACGTTGTATTCAACAACTTCAAGCTGTCTACGGCGGATCAGTACAACCAGAATCAGCACATCAAGCTGTCCCCGATGGCGCAGGCCAATTCGAGCAGTGCCTTTATGGGTGACGACGCCGGTAAATATTCCGCAGTGATCAAAAACTGCACCTTCTACGATTGGCAAAGCGCTCATATTTGGAGAAGCAGCCTTTCGCTCTTTGATGAGTACGGCGCCAATGCGTCCATCACCTTCGATGGTAACTTCTTCGGCGGTGAAAAAGGGCCGGCCTACCTGTGTGATCTTCTCTATTTGGACAAAGTAGCTACTGCGCCCAGCAAGGCGAGCAAGCTGATCTTTACCAATAATGAGATCAATGTGCCCAAGAGCTCGACGGATGCGGGTCAATGGCGTGCCATTACGGCCAACAGCAGTGTCGCAAACTCCATTGATATGAAGATTCGGGACAACATTTTCCGTCTGGATTACGATTCTGCAAAGCAGCCGATGGTTTTCCATTCTTTCGCAGGCTTTGCCGATGTATCCGGTAACCTGTTTGTTGATTTGGACGGAAATGTGCGTACGGAGGTCAACTCCTACGATTCCGATTCGCTGACGACAAACTATACCGTAGCAACGGATATTTATGCTTCCGATGAGCTGTCCGGCGGTGTGAAGGAATTCTTCACCGTGCAGGATACCGATCAGGATCTCTCGGTTGCCTATTGCAACATTAAGCTCAGCCGTGCTAACACTGAAACGGAAACATCGCCCTACATTCAGGCGGCCGTTACCGTTGTACCGAAAGACGGCGTGGTGTACAATACCGCCAACCTCTTTAAATTCAGACAAGAGGGCGTAAAACTTGTCGGCTTCTATTCCGATGAGGCGTGCACCAATGCAATTTCTACATTACAAAAAGGCTTCGGCACCGCGTATGCCCTGGCCACCTATAAGACGGCGAACACCACTTGTACCGTTCGCTACACCGTCAGCGAGCCGACCACCTATCGCGTGGTTGCGCCGAACGGCGATGTCAGCTTTGATTTCAACGGTGATACGTTGACGGACGGCGACAATGCCACATTCTATGCCACGCTTACCGAGGCTTATAATGCGGTTGCAACTCCGTCCAGAATTACGGCAAACCCCGCCACAGACGTTATCGTTCTGATGCCGGGAACCTATTCCGAAGCACTCACGCTGGCCAAATCCGTTGCGATCCTCGGCCCGAAATTCGGCGTCAGCGCGCACGAAAAAGGCACCATGACGGTTGCCGGCGGCCGCAGCACCGATGAGGCGGAAGAGGCGGTTTTGACCGCGGCACTTACCGTCAGCCTTTGGAACAACGTTTATGTTTCGTTGGATGGCCTTGCAGTGAATTCTTCGAACCTGACCGCGGCACACAGCACGGCGGCCCGCAAGAGCTATATTGCGCTGCGCAATATGAACTTTGCGTCCGGTACGAAGGTTTTGACGTCGACCAACGCCAGCACCACCTCGGCCAATCAGCTGTATTTCTCGGCCTACAACAGTGCGTTTGAAGCGACGGACGGCGACGCGATTTATGCAGTATTTGCGGGTGTCCGGATTGAAGACTGCTTGGTACGCACCGCGAAGAACCTGCTGTATGCAAGACCGTTGGTTCCGAGCAATATCACCTATTCTCCGCGTTCCAACGAAATGTATATTGTAAACAACACCTTTGCGGATACGATGGTCAACAATTACTGTGTTGCATTCTCCACCTACGGCGGTTATGCAAACGGCTATCAGTTCTACAAAGATGGGTATAAGGCGATTGTTGACAACAACATTGTCAGCCTCCCGGCCGGGAAGACCTTCTTCCGCGCCATGCCTTTTGCAAAGGATACCTACAGTGTTGCCTTTACCAACAACGTGGTGACCTTTACCGGGGACGGTACCGGCAAAGCGATGGATACCTACACGACCGGCACCGGCGCCAGCACGGATTATAAAGACATTGATGTTTCCGGCAATATCATCACCAATTCTTCCTATCCGTTTAACTTTGCGACCTTCGGTTCATCCATCGCCACAACAAATAACGTTGATGTTAACGACAACGTTTATTACAAACTGGTGAATGGTGAAAAGGTTGCACGCAAAATTACCACCAATGCCACTGTTTCTAAAAATGATACGTATTATCTCAATGACGCCAAGACCGTGACCAACGAGGATATGAATCTCTTGGCCGGCGGCTTTGACAGCGTTGATATGGACGCTTTTGACAGCTGGACGGCAAGATTTTCCGGCAGCAAGGCTTCCTACAGCGTATCGGACTTTAAAGCAGAAAAGGCAAGCGTTGTCGGCCTTTATGCCGACCAAGGCTGTGCCACCGAAAAAGCAAGTCTTGCCAAGGGCGAGACCGCTTATCTGAAACTGTCCTACCAAGGCGTAACAGCCGTTTGGGAGGTCAGCATCGCCAGCGTTTGGGCGAAATACGGCTTGGAGCCGGCTTCCGCAAGCGATGTGGTTGACGTTTCGACCACGGAAGGCGAATATATGTTTATTGCCCCCGATTGGGCTGCCTTTGCAAAGGCGACGCCGGACGGTGAACTCATCGGTTCCACGCCGGAAGTGGGCGACATCTTCTATGCGACCATGCCGACCACAGGATATACCTACAAATTGCAATACGGTGTAAACGCTGCCAACGTGCAGAACATCAACACCGGCTTGTTTGCCACCATCGTGGCCTTCCCGGGTGCGTATACCAACGGTTCCGGTTACTCTGCCACCGGTACGGTCACCAACAATGGTGTGAAATCTGCCCGCGGCTATACCGCGACAGCCGCTAAAGGCGCTTACGGCGTTGGTCACAACACCGCACAGGCGTTAAACTTCAGCGAATTTACCGTACTCGGTCCGTATGCCGGCGTTCCGGCAGGCGACACCGAAACCGGTGCCAACCTCCGTGCGGATGCACAGTACGAGGCGGTATTCTCCGGCAGTTCGTTCTATGTAATGAACCGTACCCTGACGCAGGGTGTGACCACAACGTTTGACGGTATTGCCGGTACGGCAGGGATTTACTTTGCCGCACACTGGGGTAATGCCGACAAATTCGGCAAAGAAACCAACAGCGTTTCCTACACCATTAAGAATGCGAAGTTTACCGATCTTACGGCCGGTACGTTCTTTAACTTCTATGCCAACAACAGCTCGGTCGGCTCCAACGCCGCCAAGAACCTGGCAAAAGCGGACGTTACCTTGAACATCGAGGGCAGCTATTTTGCCTGGCCGGATGGTTCCGCTGCGAAGCTCGGTAACATGAACACGGACCAGATCCATGTTGACAGCTCTGTCTTCATCCGCAGATCCGGTACGACCACCAGCGATACCGGCGGTAACATGGGCTTCTACATTAACCCGGTTCAACCTTCGAACAACGCTGATACCAGCATTAAGTACAGCTACACGCTGACCAATTCCTATATTGATATGCCGAACAGCTATTTCTACGGCATTTATTGGAATTCCACCACAGGCGTTGATGCCTCTACCCGTGCGGGCTATGAAGCGATTATTGATAACAACATCATTATCGATGCCGCACAGCATACTGCCAACAGCTCCAGAGCCAATATTTATATTGAGTTCAGCGGCAGCAAAGCGATTTCCGAAATTACGGATTATCAATTTACCAACAATACCTTTAAGAACACCACCGGCGCGTATCCCGATACGTACGGTACGGTTCTTTGGATGGGTTCGTCCAACGCTGTCAGAAGCGCGGACATTTCCGGCAACACCTTCATCGGTTACAGAAGACTGTTTGTCAACGCACCGACGGGTGTGGATCTGAAAGATAACCTGTTCTTTGATCTGGATGGGCAAACGCCGATCCGCGGTAAATTCAACAGCGGTTCCGCCAGCGACACCATGCTGGGCGACTTCAACCATAAGACCAGTGACTTTACCGTTACCGGTATTGCGGGCACTACGGCGGATGTTGCGGTCAGCACACCGGCAGGTGAGCCGATCGACATGACGGCCGAGATTCCCGTAAACATGAAAGCCGGCTTAACCCCGGCGACGCTGGGCATGACCTTTGCCTCTGACAAGGTTGCGCTTCAGGGCATTTACGAGGATGCGGATCTCTTGCAAGAGGCCACTTCCTTCACCATCGGCAAGACCTATTATGTACTGGCCGGTTACAATGACGGCAATGCCGCCACGGCTGTGTATACTTTGAACATCCTGGAAGATTTGACCGGCGTTGATATTTACACCGGCTCGAAGACCTACTTTGATCCGGATGTTGCCACCTATAGTGACGGTATGCAGGTAAAACGCACCGTTTTGGAAGGCGAAAGCTTTACGGCGCACGATTATGTATTCACGGTAGGTGAAAACATCTTCGCCGTACCGAGCGATATTCCGGAGGATTCTTCCGGCGTTAGACATCTGTATCTGTTCGCCAAAGAATATACCAAGGATATTCTGGTTTCGGGCAGCGCAACCGAGAGAGGCTTGAGCTTCTACGTTCACGGTGTGAAAGAGAATGTCAGCCCGATCACTTTGGATGCTGACGGTATTCCGACAGCAACGCGCGCAGCGGCACGTACCAACGACGCGCAAGAGAGTATCGTCAGCGGTTCGATCACCAGCGGCTATCAGTCCAACGTTGTGGTCAACGGTGTTGCCTTCGCAGGCGAATCCGGAAGCGGCAAAGTATTCTGCAGCTCCGGTTCTGTCACCGGTTACACCACTGCTGAGGTCAGTGTTCTCAACTGTATCTCCGCAAACGACAAACCGCTTGCCAGTACGCAGTACAACGGTATCATTACCGGTAAAGGCAATATCGATCACTACGGCACAATTTCCAACAACCATTTCATCAACAGCGAGAATGTTAAAGGCCACAACCTGCTGATGTTCCGCGGCGTATCCAATATCGAGATCAAGGAGAACTACGTTGCCGCCAACTGCGACGATGATCAAACGACCATTTGGCTCGCTCCGGTTGACTCCAACTACGCCCGCAACACCGCAGCCACCTTTAACGCCAACATCCATCACAATAATTTCGAGAAGAACATTACCTTTAACACCTTGGGTCAGGTTGACAGCGCTGATCTGAAAGTAAACAACAACAGATTTACTCAGAACGCAAATCACGCTGTGAAATTCCTTGACATCGAAGTAAACAACAAGGACATTGTTACCAACTACGATCAAACCAGCATTGAAATTAAAGGCAACTTCTTCGAGAAGAAGAACAGCATCGATCGCTCCGGCGTAATCTTCCTGGGTCAAGCCAGTGAAGTCGGCGAATTTGCGAAATTCGATATCAGCGGTAATACCTTTGACAACAGTCTGGGCACGATCGACTACGCGATCGAAAACATGACCAACTACACCATTCCGGTCGGTGACAACACCTTTATCGGATTTAAGTACAACTTCGGTGATGACAAGATCTTGGACGGCGGCATTGTTGCCATCGATCCCACGACAGTCACCATCCCGGCTACGGCGATCTTCAACGGCCAGGTTGCAAACTATGAAGAAGCGGGCGTTACGCTTGCGAACACCATGGTTTCCGGCACCGGTGCGGTTGACGAGGGTACGCTGACGGCATACGATGTTTGCACAGCCGGCAACTATGTATTTAATGTAACCGATCACATGATGGTGAAAGCCAGCATGGATGACGGCACGGTTTATTAC
>CAKRPM010000004.1 GCA_934378025.1 uncultured Eubacteriales bacterium
CGCCGCGGGCACTGCTGCGCATCAGGCGTTCGCCTTCATATACATAAGTATATTCTATTTGCTGAGTGTTGTCAATTTTGGCACTTCGGAAAAGAGCAAGGGCGCACCGTTCGGCGCGCCCCTGCAACACAGAATAAATGCTTATGATTGTTTGATTTGTAAATAATTTGTTGTTATAGTTACGATGATTAAGTTTACCATTAATGCGATTGCTATGCCGGCCATTACTGTATCACCAGCCACATATAAACCGTTTTCCGTATCAGCATGCTTGCAAAAAACAAACCGATATATAAGGTTAATGCCTGCCATTCCCAAAAAAGTCACACTCTTTTTATCAAAACTGAACAAGTTATCTGCATTTTGTCCAAGCAAAAAATAATATATACCCGCAAGCACGAGCATCAAATGCAAGGCAAACATCACGAATGCTATACCGAGATCATTCGTAAGCGTACCGCCCTCGATTTTTTTTGGATATACGGTTCCGTATATTGTTAATAAAGTTGCTATAACAATATTAAAATAAGCTATTATCCTCAAAAGTTTTGAATATATAATCATTTTCATCACCTCTTTATAGTTTTTGCTTTCTTAACAACCGAATTATACAAACGCTGTATTCCTGAAAAAGCAGAGCTTGCCAACCAATAGTATGTTTTTGAATGTCCTGCACTTGCAAACTGTGAGCTCCAGCCAACGCCAACGGTAAAGCAAGAATTGCTCCATGAAGTATATGCTTTTACATGCCAAGCGCTTGCATACACGCCATTAAACCATTTTAAATAACTCTTGTAATTTGTAAAATTAGAGTAACCAAATATTGCAAAAACACAAATCGATAAGCTAAAACCGCCTACGAGTGATTTTGGATTAAAAAGCAACGAAGGCTTAGCAATAATCTTTTTCAAAACATTTTTAGTTTTAGCACTGGATCCTATTCCACCACCTCCGTAAATATACACAAATGGGATAGTCCGCTTTTTACCTCCAACATTAACACGCGAGGAAAAATACCATACAACTTCAATTCCTCCGGAAAGGCTTCCAATACCTACTTCAATTTGTATGCCGGCACCAATTAATAAAACAGGTCCCATTCCCTCCGGATCACGTCCCTGCACCGGTTCATTAAAGCAATATGCGGCCAAATTATACCCTAATGGTTTTCCATTGGTGCCCAAAAGAATTGGTTCGTCCGCATTCAGGAATCTGCCGAGTTCGGGGTCGTAATAGCGGGACTGAAGGTAATACAGCCCGGTTTCCGTGTCGTAGTAATAGCCGCGGTAACGGTAGGGGTTGAGTTCGGCAATTTGCGTGGCGTCGTCGGACGCATATTCCGTGCATTTGCCCCACGCGTCATATTCGTAGCGCACCATCCTATTGCCGTCGCGATCCAGCACCTCGATAATGTCGCCCTGCAGATTCTTCCGGTAAAAATATGCCTCGCCGTTTACACTGATGCCATATAGCTCGTCCTCACGGTCATACAGCGGCACCAGCGTATACGCGTCAAACGTCTCGCAGACGATTTTGTCGCCGTCCAACACATAGCGATGCTCGCCCTTAGCGGTACGAATGCCTGCCGCATTGTACGAAAAGGTTACGCCGTCAAAGCTTTTCAGCTGCCGTCCCTTTTCCCAGCAAAGCGTATGCCCCAAATAATTCGTCGGATTGCCCTGTGCGTCATACGAAATGCTCTTGTTTCCGACGCCGGTCAACTGATCTTTCCACTTTGCATTGCCGTAGCTATAGCTTTTTCCGTTTTTGCTGAGGATATTGCCATAGCCGTCATAGGTCATGGTATTGACGGTTTTGAAGTTTGCGGCGGTTACCCCTTTATGCCGCTCGGTCAGCAGCTGACCCAGTGCGTCATAGGTATATTCCGTGATTCCGTCCTCACTGTCGGTGACCTTGGTGATGCGCTCTTCCTCATCATATTCATACGTGAGGATTCGGCCGTTGTCAAAGGTGATTTGCCGTACCAGACGGGTTTGCGCCGTCGATTTGACCCGTGCATGATTTTGATGCTGCTCGCTGACCGTTCCCGTATAATACGCAAAGCGTCGGGAGGTCGCCGCAGTTCCCGTCTGCACCTCTTCAAATTCTTTTCGTCCCAAAAAGTCCGTCTTTGCATGAGCGGTGACCGTCCGTCCGTCAATCACCGTTTTGGTAACGACCGTGTCGTCCTCAGCATTTTCATAATAGACGGTCGGAACGTCGCACCCCCGGGTGACCTTTTGAATCAGCTTGCCCTCTTCGTCATAAATATACCGGGTAAAGTGTAAAACAATCTGCTCCCCGTATTCATTCACGCCGCGGGCACTGCTGCGCATCAGGCGTTCGCCTTCATATACATAAGTATATTCTATTTGCTGAGTGTTGTCAATTGTATCGGCGACATTGCCCAAGCTGTCATACCGATAGGTATAGTCCGCCGTCAGCTCGCCCGCGGCATTATACCATTTTTCGGAGGTGATACGCCCATTTTCGTCATATACCGCCTGCATGGTATCTCCGTTGGCATAGGTGACGGTCGAGGGCTGCTTGGCATACGCGCCATAGGTGTACTCAATCAGCTTTTCCGTTTTGCCCGCAATGCCCACGCTTTTCAGCTTTTTCATTGCGTCATATTCCATCTGATAGCGCAAGCCGTCTCCGCGCACAATTTCTTTGGCGTTTCCGAACACGTCATAGCTGTAGCTGACGGAGGAGAGCGCATTGCCCTCACTGTCCTTCTGCGCAACGCTTGTGATTTCTCCACGGTCATTATATGTATATTCCGTCCGATTGCCCGTTCGGTCGGTGACCGCAGTATTTCGAGAGGTCAGGGCATCCACCGTATAAGCGGTATTATGTCCGCGAGCGTCGCTTTCCCCGATCAGGTCATTGCCGTTTTCGCCGTAGGAAAATGTACGATATACGGTTCCGAACTCGCCGTCTTTAAAGGTGGTTTCGGTCAACGCATTGCCGAAACTGTCTTTCAGCTCTTCAAATTCCGGTACGGTGGTTTCCAAGCTTTCAGGTTGATCGGAAGGGTCGGACTCAATTTCGGGAGCAACGACAAATTCCTCCGCACCCAAATCGGTTTCAATGCTGCTTCGAACCAGCTTGAAATCGGAAAAGAGTGCAAAACCGTAGTTTTTGTTATACACACAGCACACCTTAACGGACGCCACCGGCCGATATTCGTTTTTGCTGAATGAGAGGGTAAACAATTCCGGATCGGTCACATTGGTGGGCAATTCCAACGTATGAACTTCGGGGGCGGCGACGGCGGAAGCGTCGGCATAATAAATTTCTGCCATCAATTTGGGTGGTTCGATATCCACATTCCCACGATCGCGCAGCACCAATCCGCGCGACTGCACCTTTGCGGAAAAGGCAAAGGTTTCACGCGTGTCCGTCTTTTTGCACACCGCAACCTCTTGTCCCACCGTAACATCGCTATTCGGCTGTGCATTGATTTGCACCGTTTGATTTTGAATGGTGGTCTGCAGGCTTTTACTACTGCTCCATGTACCCTCCAAAAGATTATATTCGGTGGCAAAATCATTTTTCTCCAACTGCGCCGCGTCCACATAGACAGCGCCTGCACCGTCCGCCACAATTTGCACGGTTACCGCCTCAGTGCTTTGAAACGGCAGGATCAGGCGAACATACTGATCTCCGGTAGACGGCAAGTGCTCGCTTTCCGCCAACACGGTTTGTCCGGACACAACCCGCAGATATACACCCGGTTTACCGCCGCCGAAATCGGCGTCCAGCATTTCATACGGTGTTGCTACCCGAACATACGCCGAAAATGTTCCGCGGAGGCAACTTGTACTTTGACCGACGCCGCAGGCCAGCGTATCCGTCTCAAAATACGAACCGTCCTCATACGTTTCCCGACTGTTGGTCGTAGCCATATACAGGGTGTTTTTCCCAAACAGAGCATTATTTTCATTGTCCACCAGATAGCGGGTCAGCGCCGCGCTGTTGCCTGTGATATTCCATGCCTCCAGGCTGTTAAAGTTGTGATCGGAAAGAAGATTGGCCGTCTCCACGGTATCTGCACGGGTTTCACTTTCTACATCGCCGTCCTCATTCATGCGATAAAAAATGACCGTATTTTCCGTTTCACTTTGTTTTTCAGTAATTTTGGCGCTTTTACCGGCAAGAGAATATTCAAGTTTGACATCCTCTCCGGCGGCAAACGTCCCGTCCGTCTGGCGATTCAGCTCCGTAATATGCGTGACAAACCGATCCAGGTAGGTAACCTGCGTTTTGCTGACGATTTGTCCGTTTTCATCCGTCAAAACGATGCGCGTCGGCAAAGAATCGGCATATTCAATCTGCACCATTCGTCCGTCCCGATACGTCATACCGCTCAACCGTTTGTCCGAATAAGTATATTCGATATACGTTCCGTCCGGCGCTGTAATTTTGCTTAAAAAGTCGGCGCTGTATTCAAACGAAAACGTGCGGTTTGCGCCATCCGTTACCGACAGAATTTTTTCCTGCTGATAAGCAATATCCATGTGGTTGCCGTACAAATCCGAAATTTGAATCAACCGGCCGTCCTCGGAGAACTTATAGGTATCATCCCCTTGCTTCAGCGTGCGCTGACTTGGATTGTAATACATCTTTTCGTCCCCGATGTCCTCAAACAGAACCGTATTTCCGTCTTTCTTTTCGCTTTGCTTAAAGAACGTTTCCATGCCGTTTTCATCGGTATAGACATACCCGGTATAGGTGTCGCCCTCCTGCTCAAACTCGCAAGCACACATGCTCAGCATAATGTTTAACCGAAAGCCTTTGCCGAGCTTCATAGAGCTCCAATCGGCGGTATGCAGGCCAATGGCGCTGTTTTCCGTATAATTGCAGTCGGACAGTGCCCCCGCATACAAATGTTCAAGGGTCACCGGCATGCGGTTGCCCTCCCAGGCGAAATCCGGCACCCGCAAGTTGATATCCCCATTGTTCAGATTGACCTGTGCCGTCCCGAAATAGCCGATATTGTGGCTATATGACGCCTCCGAGGGAATATTTTTATAGCCGATTGTGTATGTTACCCGAAGCGAGGCGGATTCCGTCAAATGGATTTGACCGGTAAATTCACTGCTCTCCGTCATCGATTTTAAAACGAACGCCCCCACTGCCTCATTTTTTACCATATCTTCATAAAAAGATGTGATATCCAGCGCATACTCGGCGCTTTCATTTTGCGACATTGCCTCCACCTCCAGCAAGGAGCCGATTTCCGGTTCGCTGGCGGTGCCGGGATTCAGCATGTCCAATACGCTGTATAGGCCAAATCGCGGTTTTCCCTCTGTAGACACACTGCCGGCGTCCTGTTCCAGCAATATCTCCACTTTTTTGACTTTTGCGCCCAGCGGCATGTCCGGCAACTGAATACTGCCGTAAATACGGAAAACGTTATGAAGCGTTTCGTCCCCCTCCTTGTGATGAAAAACGCCGAGGTTTCCGTCGCACGCACCGGACAGGTATCCGTTGCCCCAACTGTACAGTGCAAGCGGACTGTTTGCACTTGCCGATGTTCCGATCCCGATGCCCGAAAACACGGTTTGCAGACTGCCGTCACTCATTTGATACGTGTTTTCTCCCATCGACCCGATTGCTTTTACTTTTTGTCCTTCTTTTTGGTTTGTTACATAAATTTTCTCCATAATTTTCTACTTCCTTTCTTATTTTTTGAGGACATCTTGATTGTACCCTCAAAAAACGGACAAAACGGACAACTTTGCAAACAATAAAAAAAGACCCGTGTTTAAAACACGGGCCTTTTGCCGCCAAACAAAAAAGGGTTGCAGAAAAATCTGCAACCCTTTTTTATATTTACTTATACAAGCTCGATGATCGCCATTTCTGCAGCGTCGCCAACACGCGGTCCCTTTTTCAAAATGCGGGTATAGCCGCCGTTACGATCGGCATATTTCGGTCCGATCTCGGAAAACAGTTTGTTTACAACGTCTTCCTTGGTGATATAGGACAACGCCTGTCTTTTGGCGTGCAGTGTATCTTTTTTCGCCAAGGTAATCATTTTTTCAGCTACCTTGCGAACATCCTTCGCTCTGGTAACGGTTGTTTCCATAGAGCCGTTTTCCAGCAAAGATGTCACCAAACCTCTCATCATCGCTTTACGATGTGCGGTCGGTCTGCCAAGTTTTCTGAAACTTGCCATTGCAGTCTACCTCCTTTTAGTCTTCTTCTTTCTTGAGCGTTAAGTCTAAGGACGCCATCTTATTGATGACCTCGTCCAACGATTTGCGTCCGAGGTTTCTGACTTTCATCATATCGTCCTCAGTACGATTCGTCAAATCCTCAACCGTGTTAATTCCGGCGCGTTTCAGGCAGTTAAAGGAACGAACGGACAGATCCAATTCTTCAATGGTCATCTCCAGAACCTTCTCTTTTCTCGTTTCTTCCTTTTCTACCATGATCTCAGCGTTTCTGGCGCACTCGGACAGATTGATAAACAAGCTTAAATGCTCATCCATAATCTTCGCAGAGAGCGAAACCGCTTCACTCGCGTCGATCACACCGTTTGTCCAAACCTCCAGCGTCAGCTTATCAAAGTCCGTGATTTGACCGACGCGGGTATTGGTAATGGTATAGTTTACCTTTGTTACAGGTGAATAGCTGCTGTCTACTGCCAGCAAATTCAGCTGACCGGCAACGTATTCTTTATTGTGCTCGCTGATCACATAGCCGCGGCCATGATCCATCACAAGCTCCAAATTGAGCACAGCGTCCTCGCCCAATGTGGCAAGCACATGCTCGGGATTGAGAATTTCAACATCGCTGTCAACTTTGATGTCGCCTGCCGTAACAACGCACGGACCTTTTGCGTCTAAATAGACGGTTTTCGGGCCGTCGCAGTACAGCTTAGGAATAATCCCCTTGATGTTCAAAACGATCTCGGTGACATCCTCTTTCACGCCCTCAATGGTGGTAAACTCGTGCGGCACATTGTTGATTCTCGCTGCAACAACCGCACAGCCCGGCAAAGAAGAAAGCAAAATTCTGCGCAGGGAATTTCCCAGCGTGGTGCCGTATCCTCTTTCCAGCGGCTCTACTGTAAATTTACCGTATTCGCCTTTATCGCCGGTAACCTCGGCGGAAATGCGTGGCTTCTCAATTTCGATCAAGACAATCCCTCCTTAAATCAGCATTAAAATGATTTTCGACAAATATCCAAAATGATAACAAATGCGTTTTATTTGGAGTACAACTCTACGATCAAGTGCTCCTCGATCGGCAGGTCGATGTCTTCTTTTTGAGCAAGGCCGACGACTTTACCGGTCGTACCGTCCAGCTCCAGCCATTTTACAATGGCTTTCTTTTCATTTGCTTCCAGGATTGCTTTGATCTTTGCGGAGGAGGTAGCCCCCTCTTTCAATGCAATAACATCGCCGACCTTTACGAGATAGGACGGGATGTTTACTTTTTTACCGTTTACGGTAAAGTGACCGTGCAGCACCAACTGTCTTGCCTCGGGACGGGACATGGCAAATCCCAAACGGTATACCACGTTGTCCAAACGGGACTCAACAATTTGCAGCAGGTTTTCACCGGTAACGCCGTTTTTCTTTTCAGCCATCTCAAAATATTTGAGGAACTGGCTTTCCAAAACGCCGTAATATCTTCTAACCTTTTGTTTTTCTCTGAGCTGAAGACCGTACTCGGAGAATTTCTTTCTGCTCTGACCGTGTTGACCCGGCGCATATTGACGGCGGGTAACTGCGCATTTGTCAGAATAGCATCTTTCGCCTTTCAAGAAGAGCTTTTGACCCTCTCTTCTGCATTGGCGGCAAACAGCACCTGTATATCTAGCCATGACAGTAATCCTCCTTATACTCTTCTTCTTTTCGGCGGTCTGCAGCCGTTATGCGGGATGGGGGTAACGTCCTTAATCAAGCTGATCTCCAAGCCTGCGGTTTGCAGTGCACGGATGGCAGCCTCACGTCCGGCGCCCGGTCCCTTTACATAAACTTCTACAGTTTTCATGCCGTGTTCCATCGCAGCTTTTGCAGCCTGCTCGGCCGCCATCTGCGCAGCATAAGGTGTGCTTTTACGGGATCCTTTAAATCCCATACCGCCGGCACTCGCCCAGCTGATCGCGTTTCCGTTCACATCTGAAATGGTGACCAGGGTGTTGTTAAAGGTGGAGCGAATATGGGCCGCACCACGTTCGATATTTTTCTTCACACGACGTTTTCCGGTCGTTTTCTTTGCAGCTTTTGTAGCCATTGTCGCTTAACCTCCTTTATTTCTTCTTATTGGCCATGGTTTTTCTCGGGCCCTTGCGGGTACGAGCATTGGTCTTGGAACGTTGTCCTCTGACCGGCAGGCCTTTCTTATGTCTGTAGCCGCGGTAGCATCCGATTTCCATCAAACGCTTAATATCCATCGCTACATTTCTTCTCAGGTCACCCTCAACGGTATAACCGGCTTCAATGGCATCTCTGATCTTAGCAACTTCATCCTCGGTCAAATCCTTAACGCGGGTATCCGGATTGATTCCGGTGGCAGCCAAAATGTCATTTGAAGATTTTCTGCCGATACCGTAGATATAGGTCAGGCCGATTTCCACTCTCTTTTCATTTGGTAAGTCTACACCAGCAATTCTAGCCATTTAATAAATACACCTCACTTATCCTTGTCTTTGTTTATGTTTCGGATTTTGGCAAATCACCATGACTTTGCCATGTCTTTTAATTACCTTGCATTTTTCGCAAATGGGTTTTACGGAAGGTCTTACCTTCATTGTGAGTTACCTCCTTGTCAAAAGCCTATTTGGCTCTCCAGATAATTCTGCCTTTGGAAAGATCGTACGGGCTCATTTCCACCGTTACCTTATCCCCGGGCAGGATCTTAATATAATTCATTCTCAGTTTACCGCTGATGTGCGCATGAATCTGATAGCCGTTTTCCAACTCCACTTTAAAATTGGCGTTGGGCATTGCCTCCAGAACCGTGCCCTCCAGCTCGATCATATCCTCTTTGGACATGGTGTCAGTTCCTCCTTGTAATACATCTGAGTATAAGGCTTTAAGAAAGCCGTAACGGCGCGATTGGTACATGGATCGGGAAGGTTTCCTTTGGCAATCAACGCGATATGCTTTGTGTTTTTCTGCTTCGGCTTTTGCACTTTAACGCGCCTGCCGTCGGCAATCCAAACACGGCGATTTTCCTCGCGCATCACCAAGAAATATTTTCCCTTTTCCTTGCCCGCCGTCACTTGAACGACGCTGCCCGTCATACGGACTCCTCCGGATCGGTTAATATGGCAAAGCCGTCGGTATCAATATAAAAGGTATGCTCAAAGTGTGCTGCCGGCTTGCCGTCCGCTGTGCGGGTCGTCCAGCCGTCTTTGTTGTCCACCAGCACCCGATCGGTGCCCGCATTTACCATGGGTTCAATGGCAATGGTTGTACCTTTCATCAGCCGCATACCGTGGCCTGCCCGTCCGAAATTGGGAACACTCGGATCTTCATGCAGCGCACGGCCGACGCCGTGCCCCACAAAATCCTTTACGGTGCTGTATCCAAACGAAGTGACGTATGAATCCACCGTATGTCCGATATCCCCTAACCGTACGCCCTCTTTCAAAATCGCGGCGGCTTTCATCAAGCTTTCCTGCGTTACACGCATCAATTGCGCGGCCTGCTCGCTGACGTTCCCCACCGGGAAGGTATAAGCCGTATCTCCGTGGAACCCATCCAAATAGGCGCCGACATCGATACTGACGATATCCCCTTCTTTTAACACGATTTTTTTAGAAGGTATGCCGTGAATGACGACATCATTCACGGAAATGCATGCGCTGCCCGGAAACCCGCCGTATCCTTTAAAGGACGGTCGGGCACCGTGAGAACGGATGTAACTTTCGATAATCCGATCCAACTCCAGTGTATTGACACCGGGGGCAACCGCTCTGCCGGCCTCATGCAGGGCACGCCCTGCAATCAATCCGGCCTTGCGCATTTTCCGCACGTCTGAATCTGTTTTCAGAATCAGCATGATACTGCCTCCAAAACGGCCAGTACCAGCTTGGTCGTGTCTTCCACGCCCTGCTGACCTTCAACAATTTTCAGCTTTCCGGCCTTGCGATAGTATTCACGCAAAGGCTCTGTTTGCTTGTGGTAAACCTCCAAGCGCTCCAACACGGTTTCAGGACGATCGTCCTTGCGAATGATCAATTCCTCACCGCAAGCGGCACAATGGTCGCCCGAAGCACTCGGTTTGAATTGCGTATGATAGGTGGCGCCGCATTTCGGGCACACCCGTCTTCCGCTCATTCGATCAATAATGACCTCATCCGCCACATGGATTTCCAAGCAAACGTCCACGCCCAGACCCATGGCGTCATACGCCTCGGCCTGCGGAATGGTACGGGGAAATCCGTCTAAAATGTAGCCGTTTTTACAGTCTTCCTTAGCAGTACGCTCCCGAATCAACTGTACAACCGTGTCATCATCCACCAACGCGCCCGAAGCAATCAGGCCTTCCACCCGTTTGCCCAGCTCGCTGCCCTCGCGAATTGCCGCGCGAATCATGTCGCCGGTTGAAATCGCAGGAATGTTGTACCGTTCGGAAATAATCTGCGCCTGAGTGCCTTTACCGGCGCCCGGTGCACCTAACAAAATAATTTTCACGTACAGCCACCTCTTACTCTAAAAAGCCCTTATAGTGACGCATTACCATCTGGCTCTCCAGCTGTTGCACGGTTTCAAGCGCAACACCGACAACGATCAAAAGCGAAGTTCCGCCGATCGCCAATGCCGACAAACTGGGAATCCATCTTGACGCCAACGCCGGCAATGCCGAAATGATGCCCAGGAAAATGGCTCCCAGCAGTGTTACACGGTTAAGCGTTTTGGTAATGAAATCGGAGGTCGGACGGCCCGGACGAATGCCCATGATAAAGCCGCCGTTCTTTTTGAGGTTATTGGCCACCTCAATGGGGCTGAAGGTGATGATCGTATAGAAATAGCTGAAGAATACGATCAACAAGAACATGCAGATAACATACAGATATCCGCCGTTAATACTTGTCAATTTGCCGAACCAGCTCTTCTCAAGGCTGGGGAAGAAGGAGCAAATGGTGGTGGGCAGCATCACAAAGCTTTGAGCGAAGATGATCGGCATAACACCGGTCATATTGACTTTCAAAGGAATGTGCGTGCTTTGACCGCCGTACATTTTGCGTCCGACAACCTTTTTGGCATACTGAACGGGAATTCTTCTTTCACCCTCAGTAATAAACACAACGAAGGCGACGATGACCAGCATCATTGCTACCAACAGCAGCAGTACCAAATCGTTGGTCCATTTGAAATCATTGCCCGCAATGTAGGCATAACCGGCCATTACCATATTCGGCAGACGGGAAATAATACCCGCGAACAAAATGATGGAAATACCGTTTCCGATGCCTTTTTCATTGACTTTTTCGCCCAGCCACATAATGATGGTGGCGCCGGCGGCAAATGCAAAGACAATGACGCATGCGGCAAAGAAATTATCAACTTTAACAATATTCTTCTGATTTTTCAGAATGGTGTAATAACCAAAACCGAGCAAGAAAGAAAATGCTACGGTCAGGTAACGCGTCCAACGATTCATAATCTTTTGTCCGCGCTGACCGTCCTCTTTCATCATGCGCTCCAGTGCCGGAATGGCAACCATCAGCAGCTGAATGATAATCGAGGCGTTGATATACGGTGAAATCGACAGGGAAAACAATGTTGCGTTTTCCAACGCACCACCGGCCATAATGTTCAAATAGCCGAAAATGTGACCGGTTTGCGTATACGTGGAGAACAAGTTGGCCAGTTGATCCTTATCCAAAAACGGAACAGGAATGGCACAACCCAAACGGAAAAGGACGATAATAAAGAGTGTAAAGATAATTTTCTTGCGAAGATCTTCGATCTTGAACGCATTGGCAAATACTTTAAACACTTAGATCACCTCAACCTTTCCTCCAACTGCTTCAATTTTCTCTTTTGCACCGGCGGTGACTTTTACGGCTCTGAGGGTGATCTTCTTGTCCAAGCTGCCGCTGCCGATCACTTTCAGACCATCGTTCATACGCGGACCGAAACCGGCTTCCAAAGCGGCTGCAATGTCCACAACGCCGTCCTCTGCAAAAGTGTTCAAGTCATTCAAATTGAGCGTAACATATTTTTTGGCAAAGATATTGTTAAAGCCTCTCTTGGGGAGTCTTCTTTGAAGGGGCATCTGACCGCCTTCAAAACCGGGGCGAATGCTGCCGCCGGAACGGGCTTTCTGACCCTTATGACCTTTACCGGATGTTTTACCGAGGCCGGAACCCGAACCACGTCCAACTCTTTTGGCGCTTTGGGTGGATCCGACTACGGGAGAAAGTTCATGAAGTTTCATACCTTGTGACACCTCCTTATTCGGCTTCCACCTTAATCAGGTGAGAAATTTTCTTAATTTTTCCTTGAGTCGCTGCATTGTCAGGTTGAGCGGTGGTGTCCCCGATTTTACGCAAACCGAGCGCTTCCGCTGTTGCAATCTGATCTTTTTTGGCACCAATCAAACTTTTTACCAGTGTAATTTTCATTGTTTGGTACCTCCTTAACCCTTAATTTCCGCTACTGTTTTGCCGCGCAGCGCCGCAACCTGAGCTGCGTCTTTCAGCGAGGACAAACCGTTAATGGTAGCGTTTACAACGTTTCTCTGATTTCTGGAGCGGAGCGCCTTGGTACGAATATCGCGGATGCCCGCCATTTCTACTACGGCACGTACTGCACCGCCGGCGATAACGCCGGTACCGGGGGCAGCGGGTTTCATAACCACCATGGATGCGCCGAATTTACCGATCACATCGTGCGGAATGGTTGTACCGTTCAAAGAAATCGTTACAATGTTTTTCTTTGCGTCTTCAATGCCTTTGCGAATTGCTTCCGGAACCTCGGCAGCCTTGCCAAGCCCAACGCCGACATGACCGTTGCCGTCGCCGACAACAATCAGTGCGGAGAATTTCATGATTCTGCCGCCCTTTACGGTCTTGGATACGCGGTTAAGGGAAACAACTTTTTCTTGCATCTCAACTGCACTTGCATCAAATTTCGTTTGCATATTTCTTTCTCCTTAACTTAAAATTCAAGTCCGGCTTCTCTGGCGCCGGCAGCAAGTTCCGCTACGCGGCCGTGGTACTCGTATCCGCCTCTGTCAAAAACAACATTCTTGATGTTTTTCTCAATTGCTCTCTTGGCAATGGCCTCGCCGACCTTCTTCGCCGCCTCTTTGTTGCCGCCGGTCATGCCGAAATCCTTTTCACAGGAGCTGGCGCTTGCCAAGGTAACTGCGTTCACATCATCGATAATCTGTGCATAGATATGTTTGGTGGAACGATATACAGCCAATCTCGGACAAGTAGGAGTACCGCTAATCTTAGCGCGAATTCTCTTATGTTTTTTAAGTCTTGCTTTCTTAAGCATAATTCATATCTTCCTTTCTTATCCTTATTTACCTTTACCGGCTTTGCCTTCTTTGCGTTTGATGACCTCGTCGGAGTAGCGAATTCCGGCACCCTTATAGGGCTCCGGCGGTCTCTTCTCACGAACGTTGGCCGCAAACTGACCGACCAGCTGTTTGCTGGCACCGGAAATTACAACGGTATTCGGATCGGTCACCTCGATGGTAATGCCCGGCACCGGATCAACCGTGACCTGATGGGAATAACCCAGGTTCATTACCAACTGTTTACCCTGCAACTGTGCTCTGTAACCTACACCGCTGATTACCAACGTCTTTTTATAACCGTTGGTAACGCCCTCGATCATATTGGCAATCAAGGTGCGCGTCAGGCCGTGCAAGGAACGATGTGCCTTGTCATCGGACGGACGGGTTACGATAACCTCATCCCCCTCAACCTTAATGCTCATGTCTTTGTGCATTTGAGCGGTAAGAGTTTCTTTTGCGCCTTTTACGGTCACAACATTATCTGCGTCCACGCTGACGGTAACGCCCGCGGGGATGGCAATCGGTTTTCTTCCAATTCTCGACATCTGTGTTACCCCCTTACCAAATAAATGCCAAAACTTCGCCGCCTACGCCCAGTGCGCGCGCCTGTTTGTCGGTCATAACACCCTTGGAGGTAGACACGATAACAGTGCCGAGGCCTTTCATAACCTTCGGCATATCCGCACAACCGGAATAGATGCGCAAGCCCGGTTTGGAAATTCTCTTCAAGCCTTGCAGAATACGGGTCTTGCCGGCGCCGTATTTCAAGGTGAGTACGATTTTGCCCTGTACCCCGTCTTCCACGAGCTGCATATCTTTAATGTAGCCCTCGTCCAACAGGATCTGGCAAATTGCTTTTTTCATGTTAGAAGCAGGAACCTCTACGGTTTCATGTTTTGCGTTATTCGCATTTCTGACACGAGTCAGCAAGTCTGCGATCGGATCTGTAATTTGCATTGTTTTTCCTCCTTACCAGCTTGCTTTCTTTACGCCCGGGATCTGGCCTTTATAGGCAAGTTCACGGAAGCAAATTCTGCAGACGCCGTAATCTCTTAAATAAGCGTGCGGTCTGCCGCAAACCAGGCATCTGTTATACTCACGCGTAGAGAATTTTTGCGGTTTCTGCTGTTTCAAAATCATTGATTTTTTAGCCATTAAAAATTCCCTCCTTATTTCGCAAAGGGTGCGCCCAACAGGGTCAGCAGCTCTTTGGCTTCTTCGTCCGTTTCGGCAGTGGTCACCATGCAGATTTCCATGCCGCGGATCTTATCGATTTGATCATACTCGATTTCCGGGAAAATCAACTGCTCGGTTACACCGAAAGCATAGTTGCCGCGGCCGTCGAAGCCGTTGGGGTTAATCCCGCGGAAGTCGCGTACACGGGGCAGCGCCACGCTGAACAAACGATCCAAAAACTCATACATACGCTCGCCTCTCAGCGTAACCTTGGCACCGATTACCTGACCTTCGCGAAGCTTAAAGTTTGCAACCGATTTTCTTGCTTTGCAATCCACCGCTTTTTGACCGGTGATTACCGCAAGATCGTTTTTAATGGAATCAACGACTTTTGCATTGTCCTTTGCCTCGCCGCAACCGACGTTTACAACGATCTTGGAAAGTTTCGGAATTTGCATCGTGCTCTTATACTCAAACTTTTTCATCAGAGCAGGAGCAATTTCTTTCAAATATAAATCTCTAAGTCTGGCCATTTATTGCTTCCTCCTCACTTAAAAAGTTTCACCGCAGTCCTTGTTTTTGCAAACACGAACTTTGGTACCGTCCTCCAGGGTCTTGCTTCCGACTCTGGTGGGTTGTTGACACTTCGGGCAAACCAATTGAACTTTGCACGCATAAATTGCGCCTTCCGCTTCAATTCGTCCGCCGACCTCGCCCTGACGGCGGGGTTTAACATGCTTGGTAACCATGTTGGCCTTCTCAACGATTACCTTGCCCTCTTTCGGAGAAACCTCCAGAACCTTGCCGGTTCTGCCTTTGGATTTTCCGGAGATAACCATTACGGTATCGCCTTTTTTAACATGTAATTTACTCATCGTTCTTCCCCCTTACAGTACCTCAGGAGCAAGAGAAAGAATTTTCAAAAACTCTTTATCTCTCAGCTCTCTGGCAACCGGCCCAAAGATACGGGTACCTTTTGGGTTTTTATCTTCATTGACAATGACAGCTGCGTTCTCATCAAAACGGATGAAGGAACCGTCAGCTCTCTTTACGCCCTTAACGGAGCGAACGATCACGGCTTTCACGACATCGCCTTTTTTAACGCTGCCGCCCGGAGCCGCTTTCTTTACAGAACAAACAACCACATCGCCGATGTTGGCATATCTTCTTCTGGTGCCGCCGAGCACGCGAATGCACATCAGTTCTTTTGCACCGGTGTTGTCCGCAACATTCAGATAAGTCTGTTGTTGTATCACGACTTTGTCCTCCTTTAAATTTTAGGTAGTTTTGTTATTTTGCTTTTTCGATAATGCGGACCAAACGCCAGTTTTTGTCTTTCGACAAGGGTCTGGTTTCCATGATCTCCACGGTATCGCCCACACCGCACTCATTCTTCTCATCGTGAGCCTTAAGCTTGAGCGTGGTTTTAATAACCTTTCCGTATAAAGGATGCTTAACATTGTCGGCAATCGCAACTACGATGGTTTTATCCATTTTATCGCTGACCACTTTGCCAACGCGTTTTTTTCTTAAATTTCTTTCAGCCACTTGCTTTTACTCCTTTCCCAAAAAAAGTTATTTACTTTCCTTGAGTTCCCTTTCACGAAGAATAGTGTTCACTCTTGCAATGTCTTTTTTAACAGCAACAATTCTCTGCGGATTATCCAGCTGATTGGTGCTGTGCTGGAACTTCAAATGGAAAAGCTCCTCTTTCAGGTCATTGAGTTTTTTGCTGAGTTCTTCGAAACTCATATCTCTTACTTCGTTAGCCTTCATTCTTGTTCACCGCCTGTCACTGTTTCTTTTTTAATGAACTTGCATTTGATCGGAAGTTTGTGGGACGCAAGACGCATGGCCTCTCTTGCCATATCCTCCGGGATATCCGCAACCTCAAAAAGGACTCTGCCGGGTTTTACAACCGCTACCCAATATTCCGGACTGCCTTTACCGGAACCCATGCGGGTTTCAGCCGGCTTTTGCGTAACCGGTTTGTCGGGGAATACCTTAATCCATACACGACCGCCTCTTTTCAAGAAACGAGTCAGCGCGATACGGGCAGCCTCAATCTGATTGTTGGTCAGCCAGCACGGCTCCGTAGCAACCAGACCGAATTCACCGTACGCCAGTGTATTGCCGCGGGTTGCCTTGCCTTTCATGCGGCCTCTCTGCACTTTTCTGTACTTAGTTCTCTTCGGGATTAACATTATTTATTGCCTCCTTCCTTTTTGTTGGAAGCTCTTTTGGTTTCGTTAAGGATTTCGCCCTTGTAGATCCAAACCTTAACGCCGATTTTACCGTAGGTCGTGTTGGCCTCGGCGAAACCGTAGTCAATGTCGGCTCTCAGGGTTTGCAGCGGAATGGTACCCTCATGGTAGCTCTCGCTGCGGGCAATTTCAGCACCGTTCAGACGGCCGGAAACCGCAACTTTAATACCTTTGGCTCCGGTTTTCATGGTTCTGCCGATCGCCTGTTTGGTGGCGCGACGGAACGCAATTCTTTTTTCCAGCTGAGCGGCAATGTTCTCGGCCACCAACTGACTGTCGGT
>CAKRPM010000005.1 GCA_934378025.1 uncultured Eubacteriales bacterium
GGCTTTGCCGGAACACCGCCCACAATGGTATAGGGCGGCACATCCTTGGTTACGACCGCACGTGTACCGATGATGGCGCCGTCGCCGATTTTTACGCCCGGCATAATGACCGCTTCATAGCCGATCCACACATCGTTGCCGATCACGGTGTCGCCTTTGTTGTCCCATGCGTCGCAGATGTTTTTCGCATCCAGCCCCCACTCGTCAAAGAAGATGGGAAAGGTGTAGGTAGACAGCGACTTTGTCGAATGATTTCCGCTGGTGAACAGGAATTTTGCACCGCAGGCAATGGAACAGAATTTTCCGATGATTAAGCGGTCGCCGTTGATTGGATAGTGATAGAGCACATTGTTCTTTTCAAAATCACAGGGATCGTGCACAAAATCGTTGTAGATCGTGTAGTCCCCCACTTCGATGTTCGGGTGGGTAATTACATTTTTTAAGTATACCGTCTGTTGATCGTGCGGACGGGGATAGATATGGTTTTTCATTTTGCATGCCTCGCTGTTAAAATAGCTGTCCCGGCAGTTTGAGCTTTTTCTTTTTCGGAAACGTCGCCTCGAACTTTTCAAAGCCTTTTGGATCTTTCTCACAGACAAAATAGCCCTCCGGATCTTTGTAGGTGCCGGAGATGCCGTCC
The DNA here is from genome assembly GCA_934378025.1 of uncultured Eubacteriales bacterium. Taxonomy (GTDB): domain Bacteria; phylum Bacillota; class Clostridia; order Oscillospirales; family QAKW01; genus Firm-08. The sequence continues at coordinate 641 of CAKRPM010000005.1, forward strand.
AAAAATCCCGGCGTCAGCTCCTTGATGAGAAAATAATCCGCTTCCGGATCATCGGCATAGCGCACGCCCTTGGTTTTGGCGGGGACAAAGCCGGACTTTCCGTAAAACAGGATATTGCCGGTGATGGCAAGCGCTCCTGCGCCCATTTTTTTCGCTTTTTCCATGGAATAGTCAAGCAGCCGCTTGCCGTAGCCCTGCCGCTTGTATGCGGGCGCGATGCCGATGGGGCCGAAGGTCATGATCGGCACTTTTCGCCCGTCATCACAGTCGATTTCCGAGCGCACATAGATGACTTGACCGATCAGCTCGCCGTTTCGTTCTATCACAAAGTCCAGCTCCGGGACAAATGCCGGATCATCCCGATAGCAGTGCAGCACATAGTGCTCCATGCAGCCGGGACGGTAGACATTCCAAAAGGCCTCGCGTGTTAGGGCTTCGGTATTTCTGTAATCGTCTTTTGTTTCAAGACGGATGGTTATATTCTTTTCTGTCATGGTTTTTCTCCTTATCGTTTTTCAATGATTCTGTCAATCAGCCCATAGGCGAGTGCTTCCCGGGCTGACATAAAGTGATCGCGCTCTGTGTCAGCGGCAACTTGGGCAAAGGGTCTGCCCGTATTTTCGGAGAGAATACGGGTAAGCCGCTGTTTGGTTTTCTGTAGTTGTTTCGATACGATTTGAATATCCGCGGCAGGGCCTTGTACGCCGTCTCCGCCGATCAGCGGTTGATGAATCATGATCTCGGCATTCGGCAGCGCGATCCGTTTGCCCTTTGTGCCGCCTGCCAGCAGGAAGGCAGAGAAGCTTGCGGCAAGCCCTATGCAGATGGTGGACACGTCGCATTTGATATACTGCATGGTGTCGTAAATCGCAAAGCCGGCGGTAACCGATCCGCCCGGACTGTTGATATAAAGCTGAATATCTCTGCTTGGATCCTGTGCCTCCAAAAACAGCAGCTGCGCAATGACGCAGCTTGCAACCGCGTCCGTTACCGCTTCGCCGAGAAAAATGATTCGATCGGACAACAGTCGGGAAAAAATATCGTAGCTGCGTTCACTGCGGTCGGTTTGTTCGATTACATAGGGAATAATACTCATATAGGGTTACTCCTTGATTTTCTTTGGTTTCATACAAAATAGGTGGATCCCCAGCGCGGCATTGAAGCCTGTGGCGGCGAATACGCTGAACCGCTCGACAATGCCGAAGTAATCGGGGGGAACGATTTTCATTCCCATGGCGCCGACAAGCATCATGCCCAGAGCAATGGCCGCGCAAATACCGTAGGAACGGCAGGCTTTGTTTTTGGCACCGGCAACGATGATCACACTCAGCGATAGGATGGACAGCAGCACCACCAAAACGGTGACGATCATGTGCATGACATCCTGAAACGCACCGGCGTAGCCGCTGTCACTGAGCGGAAACATCCGATAGCCGATCGCCGAAATCCATTCCATCACGGCGAATAAATAGATGCCCGTGCGCAGCAGTTTGGTTTTTCGGCCTTGTATGCCGATACAAACGAGGGTGGCGCAAACGATCTCGCACGCATTGTAAAAAGCGCTGAGCTGGTTCCAGAGTGCCAGCGACGGCGCATTGGCCGCACTTAAGTCGCTGACCGCCTGCGCCATTCGGTTGTACCCCGGGTAGGCAAGCGGTGCAAATATAACGGCTGCCGTGTATGAAAGAAAGCTGACGACGCCCAGCAGCCCCAGTTTCTGTAATAATGACTTTTTCATGGTTTTCCTCCTAATACTGATTCTTGATTAAAATATTGAATCAAGAATCCCATGTGCTACGCACACTCGCATCGTGCGAACGCACGATGCGCCGTCTCATGCAGAATCTGACGCTAAAAAGCTTTTCAAGATTTTTAACAGATTCTAGTATAAAAAAATGCAGTGCATGACCGCCTGAAAACGGTCAGCACTGCGTCTTTGCGTCCGGCTGACGGATAATTTCTACTCTAAAATTTTGCGCGTTGATGATGCTCTCCCGTTTGCACTTCGGGCAAAAAAGCGGGAACTCCTTTAGTACCGTCCTTTGCAGGAGCCGCAGCCGCGTTTTTGCGCCGCAAATCGGACAAAGAAGCCATTTTTCCTCCGTCGGGTTCATCGATTTTCACCATTTTTCAAACGGCCGGCATGAACCATGCGAAAAAAGAGCCGTACATGGGTTTGCAGCTTTTCCAAACACTCATTTTCCCGTTCCGGCTGACGGTCGCATACGCCGATAAGCGTCAGCACCGGCGCGACATACATCATGGCCAGTGCGTTCGGATCTTCCGCGCGGATTTCATCGGAAGCAATCAGAGCACGGAAAATATCGGCATGATATTCCAGTATCCGTTCCACATATCGTTTGGAGTAGAGCGCCGCAAGTTCCGACGAGCGGAATTGCTCAATGGTCATCATGCGGCGAAATCGGCTGATCGGTTCGCTGTGCAGAGAATACTCAAAAATCTGCCGCACTTTCTCAAAAAGCGCGTCTTGTGTGATCTCCGTAAAAATCGGGATGTCTTTTTGCACATTTTGCACATGAATGTTAATCTTATCGGTATCCGCCTCGTACTGCGCCGCCGTAGATTCTACGATGGCATCGAAAATCGCCTGCTTGCTCGGAAAGTGGTTATAAAGCGAGGGGGCTTTAATGCCGACTGCGCGGGCAATTTCGCCCACACTGACCGCATCGTATCCGCGCGCCGCAAACAGCTCCAGGGATTTATCAAGAATTTTCTGTTTTGTGTCTTCCGGTCTCATATCATCACCAACTAACTAATGTTCGTTAGTTTTATTATAATCCCTATTTTCAAAATGTCAAGGGGGAGCTTTATTTTTTGGGGCGGGCGCATGCGGCGGCCCCGCCTTATGCTTTTCGGATCCAGTTATCGAGAAACTGCATTTGTGCTTTGGTATGAAACCAATGCTCGCCGTCGGGCATGACGGTCCAATCGGCATGGTGTTGTTCTGCAAAAGCGGATATCGTTTCCGGGGCGGTCAGATGATCCTGCGCTCCATACAAAATATAGGTCGGCACCTGCCATGAAATCGGATGCGCCCGCACATAGCAGAGGTAGCGCCACGACAGCGTTTCCCCGAAATTTGTGGCGATCTCGGATTTTTTCTCCAGTTCGCGCTCGGTTACATTTGACCACTGCATCATCTTGCAAATCAGGGCTTCCATGTCCACAATCGGGGAGATGAAAAAGGCTTCATTGACCAGCGCTTCATTCAGCGAGGATAGCACAAAAAACGCGCCGATACTGTTGGCAATTACGATAAGCCGATCGCAATGCGCCCGCTGCTCGGCAAAAAATGCGGAAAATTCTTCTTTGGCTGCCCAAGGCGTTTGAGCGCGGTAATCAAACCCGATCACTTCATTATTCGGAAAGAGCCGTTTATAGTGCTCGGCCTCCCCGGCCGAACCGCCCTTCCCGTGAACATAAATGAAAAGGTCTTTTTTCATTTGGTGTCAAGGTTTCTCTTTTGTTTTTGTAGGTCATACCACTGCAGTATATCTTTTAAATGCTCGAAACGAACCCGATCGCCGCCGCGGAGCATCATCATGTCCAGCATATCGTCCTCCTCCGGGGTGCGGTCCTGCTTTGCGGCAAGTGCCTTGCCGACGGTTTTTACCATAATTTCCATCATGGGGCGGTAGACGCCGTGCAGCTTTTTGACATCGAAATTGCCTTGCAGGGTGAACAGCGGAATGTTTTCGGGCACTTCGGTTTTTTTTCGCACGCTGCCTGTCTGCGTTCCGGTCAGCCCCATGCCGACGCCGCAGACGGCGCATACCTTGTAACGTTTCGCAGCGGCGGAATAGCCTTTGACCGAGCCGCCCATGATCCAGCCGAAGTATATAATCTCCGCGCCGGTCGGGATAACTTTTTTCGCTTCGGCAAGCGCGTACGCCGAAAGCCCGAGTTCTTTTGCCAGCAACTTGGCATAGCGCTCGGTGCTGCCGGTGTTGGTGGTATAAATAATTGCGTTCATATAGTCCTCTTTTCATTTATATGGTTTTTGTAATCGGAGTTGATTTTGGCCATAAAGCGGTCAATATGTGCCGCCAACAGCGGGGCAATGCTGTCCTTATCCTGCGCACCGTCATAGAGACTGTACAGCAAAAACATCGGCCCGTAAAATTCCAGTGCAAGCTGCATGGCCTGTGCATCGGAATCTGTCAGTTTTCGAAAAATCGCCGCCATATATTCGGTGGGACCGGTTGCCAGATAATCATGGTAAAGCTGCGCCAGCTTCGGATCGCGATATTGTTCCAGTGTCAGCATCTTGCGAAAATCGGCGGAAAAGGACTCTTTTGTCCAATGGTTAAACTGCGCCGTGCTGTAGGCACGAATTTTGTCCATCGGCGTGTGCATATACGCTTCCGCAAAGCCGTCCGGCTCTGTTTCCGGCATTTCGTATGCTTCGGCCCGTTCGTAGTCCATTCGCTTCATCTGCTCCACAATGCAATCCAAAATTTCCTGTTTGCCGGTATAATGTTTATACAAAGCGGCCTTGGTGATTCCCAGCTCCCCGGCAATATCGTTCATGGATGTTCCGAGATAGCCGTTTTGTGCAAACAGCGTGAGTGCGGTTTTTAAAATCCGCGCTTTTGTTTCTCCGGCCATAAATGTCCTCCTTGATCTTTGTAACCGTTCGGTAACTCTTATTATAGTGACCAAACGGTAACTTGTCAAGAGCTTTTATTCTCAGAAGGATGAAAAAAATCGTATGAATTATTCCATTGATTCTTTTAATAGCCTTTTATAGCTTAAATCGATCCCCAGTGCGCCGAGCGGTGCGGTGATCAGTATGCCGAGTACGGCGACCGAAAGGACAGCACTCCCGCAGGGAAGCCCCAAGGAGAGCGGTACAGAGCCGATTGCCGCTTGCACAGTCGCTTTCGGCAGATAGGCGATCACGCAAAACAGCCGTTCCTTGAGATTCAGTGATGTTTTGATCAGGCAGAGTGCCACGCCGATCGAACGGAACAGAAGCGCTATGAATATCATTCCGACGGCGGTCACTCCGGCATCCAGCGTATAGCGGATGTCCACTGCCGCCCCGACCAGCACAAATAAAATGACTTCGGCGGCAAGCCATAGCTTGCCGAACTTTTCCGAGAGACGTTTTGTAACAAATTCGGCACTCTTGAGCTTCAAAAGGCACGCCATGCTGACGACGGCCAGGAGACCCGATACAGCAACTATCTTTTTCATCCATGTTTCGATTGCCATTAAAAGAAACGATAGGCCGAGAATAATAATTACTTTTACGCTGTTTCGAATTGGATGCCCGTGAACGTATGACTTTTCAAAGAACAAAGCCAGTACCGATCCAAACACGGCGCCGACGGCAACACCCAGTAAAATTGAAATCGGAATATTCAAAAAGTCAAGCAACCTTGCTTTTCCTCCCTGCGCCATGCCGATAAAGGTGGTAAAAAGCACGATGACAAAAATATCGTCACAGGATGCGCCGGCCATAATCAGCTGTGGAATACTCTTTTCCGTTCCGTATTTTTCATCCATCAGTCGCAGCATCCTCGGCACAACCACAGCGGGCGAAACGGCGCCGAGCACCGCCCCCATTAACGCGGCTTCAATGCGCGAAACACCTAAAAGCAACGGTGCAAAAAGGGTATACCCGAGGATTTCAAAGCTTGCCGGTACAAAGGACATCAGTACGGCCGGCCGTCCGACCTTTTTGAGATCGGATAGATTCAGCGACAGGCCGGCTTTTATTAGGATAATGATCAGCGCCATTTGTCGCAGCTGTGAGGATAGGTCGAGAATCTGCGGATCAAGCCAGTCCAACACATACGGGCCAAGCAGGACGCCGGTGATGATCATGCCGATAATACGCGGCAGACGGATCCGTTCACAGATCGCCGCAAGGGATAATCCGACAAGAAAAATGAGTGACAGGGATGTTAACATAAAAATTCCTCCTATAAACGCAGAAAAGCCGATGCCCTCTGCACCTAAAATGCAGAAGTCATCAGCTTATCATCAGCGGTTTCGGCATACGCCGCGGGAGAACTTCATTCCCTTTTTGTATATATTGTATCACCGAATTTCAAAAAGTCAAGTTTTTACCACTGCATGGCCATTTCCACAAGTTCCGGCTTTTCGGGAGTACCGATCATGGGGGCGGCCTTGTCCAACGCTTGCAAAACGCGCATTTCCTCCGCAGTCAGTTCAAAATCAAATATGTTGATGTTTTCTTTGATTCGGTCGGAATGAATTGATTTCGGAATGACGGTAACGCCGTCTTGTATTGTGCGGCGCAGGAGAATTTGTGCCGGCGTTTTGCCGTACTTTGCCGCAAGTTCCCGAACGGCGGGCTCGGCAAACATATCATTTGCTTTCCCTTGACCGAGCGGTGCATACGCCATGTGGGCCACGCGGTATTTTCTTTCCCATGTATGCGCCTTTTGACGTTGGCAATAAAGATGCGTTTCAATTTGATTGACGGCGGGCGTTACTTTATTATAAGCAATCAAATCCACAAGTCGATCCGGTTCAAAATTAGATACGCCGATGGCACGGATTTTCCCCTCGGTATGAAGCGTCTCCAGTGCTCGCCATGCAGCATAGTAATCGGCAAACGGCCAGTGCAGCAGCACAAGATCGAGAACGTCCGTTCCCAGTAACCGTAGGGAGGCTTCAACCGATTTACGGGGATCACCGTAGGATTTGAAATTTACCTTTGTGACCAAGAAAAGCTCACTGCGGTCAATGCCGCTTAGCTTGATTCCGCGTCCGACTTCATCCTCATTGCCGTAGGCTTCCGCCGTGTCAATAAGGCGGTAGCCGGCTTCGATTGCCGTTGCAACCGTTTGTGCACAGCGCTCTCCCGTATTCAAAAAAGTTCCGAATCCGAGCAGCGGCATGCGTATTCCTGCCGCAATTTCCTGACAGATCATACGATAACCTCCGATATTCTTGATTAAATTTATTTTCTGTGCTATAATCAGTATAATAAATTCGTGTAACACGAAGTCAAGAGAAAATTTTTTACGGAGTTACAGCTATGGATTACACCATAAAACAGATGGCGCAGATGTTTAATGTGACGGAGCATACATTGCGGTACTATACCGATCTCGGTCTGCTGCCGTGTAAGCGAGACGGCGGCAACCGTCGGGTGTTTAATGAGGAATCGGTCAACTGGATGCAGGGAATCATGTGCCTGAAGGGCTGCGGCGCGTCCGTTGAGGATATTCGTGAATACTGCCGCTTATGTTTGCTGGAAGCGTCCGAGGAGAATCTTAGGGCGCGATATGCGATGATTCTCCGACAGCGTGAGGCGGCCTATACCCGTTTGGCGGAAGCGAAAGCAACGGCCGAATATATGGATGAAAAAGTGGCGCATTACCAATCCATTCTTGCAGGACTTGCACCGGATGACACCAATCCGAAAAATTGGACGGCGGAAAACCGCCCGAGACATTGAAGTTAAGAAATTGATAGGGATGATGAAATGCGAATATACGAAGTGAAAAGCAGGGATGAAGCGCTTGTCAAAACACTGGTGAGTGTTTGGGAGCGTTCGGTGCGGGCAACGCACCTTTTTCTTTCGGACGGAGAGATTGGGAAAATCAAACGCTATGTTCCGCAGGCGTTACAGAAAGCGGAACATTTGATCGTTGTTGAAAACGAAGACGGTGAGGCAATTGCCTTTATGGGGATTGAAAAGGATCGTCTGGAAATGTTGTTTCTATTGCCCGCGGAGCGGGGAAGGGGCTTGGGCAGGACGCTTTTGCAAAAAGCCGTTTTAAATTACGGTGTTCGGGAAGTTACGGTTAATGAACAAAATCCCGAAGCCGTTGGATTTTATAAACACATGGGATTTGAAATTTATCGGCGGGCGGCGCTTGACGAGGAGGGCAATCCGTACCCGCTTTTGTATATGAGAAAAGCATCGTCGGAGGGGTATTATGAAAAAGAATGAAGACAAACTCGGCATCATTCGGGATTTATCATGTTGGTGCTCGGGGGTTGCTTTAAACAGATTTAAAAGCTTTTGCAAAAATGTTATCGGAACAGAGGTGGGAGAAGTTCCCTCCGAACAGAGCATTTTTTTGAAACAAAGTTTTGCGATCGTATTTTTCGCAACGGTGTTGTTTTTACTGACCAATGGGTTCTATTTGGTTAAAAATATTATATTTAATACGATGATCGTCATTGATATGGTGCCGCTTTATATGATGGTGGTCTCCTCCCTTGCTATGCTGATTTTTATTCTATGGAATAAGAATTATGAAACGCAGCTGCCGAGATTTGCTTTGCTTGCCTACTACACCATGGTGATTGCAAGCGTTACGGTTTTTATGGTTTCCTGCAACTATCACAATATCGGTCTTTCCATTTCCATGTGCTACCTTTTTGTCATTATGATTGCGCCGACATATAAAGCGCTTGACACCGTAGTGATTTGCATTTTAATCAGTATCAGTTGGTGGCTGCCCGCCCAGCTTCCGTATGCGGACAATTATAATTTATTCAAGCACTTTTTGCTGCGGTTTTCAATTGTGGCCGGATTTCTTGCGATCCGCATGATTTTCCTTCGTCAAGCCGCCAATGAACGGTATATAAAAGAAATGAACAATTCGTTTATGGGATTGGCATACAACGATATGATGACGGGAACCTTGAATAAAAAGGCGATGGAAACCTACGGCGTATTTGTTGCCGAAAAGATGAAGCCCGAAAAAGTCAGCGTGATCATTTATGACATTGATAATTTTAAATCCTTTAACGATCATTATTCCCATATAAAAGGCGATGAGACGCTGCGGTGCGTTGCGGAAAGTGTGGTAAACATTCTTGAAAAATCGGACGACTATCTTTTCCGTTTCGGCGGGGAGGAATTTGTGATGATTTTGCCGAACATCGGTGAAGACGAGGCCCGCCGTATAGCAAGCAACCTTTTGAATGCGGTACGCGCCGCTGCCATTCCGCGGGATGATTTGCCGGGCAAAAGCATCGTTACCGCCTCCTTCGGAGTGGCTTGCGGAACCGGAGAAGAGCTGATGGATCTTTCGCTTGTGGGCAAGGCGGACAAACAGCTTTACATGGCCAAAAACGGCGGAAAAGATTGCGTCGCGGCCGGCGGCGCACTGTATAAATAGCGCAATCAACGAAAAGGAGCGCTTTTTGATGAACTACATAAAAATCACCAAAGAAAATGTTGATAAAGAGCATATTTGTTGCGCCATGTCCGGGCAAGCAAAGCGTTACGAAAAAAGAATGAATGAAAGAGCGTTTTGGCGCTGGCGGCCAAGTTGCAATAAAGAGAACCGCCAAGCGGAAAGCAACCAAAAAAGGGGAGCACTTTGCAAAGTGCTCCCCTTTTTTGTATAACGAAAACCACCGGTAGTTATGATTAAACGGCGGCATTTGATCGACTGATTTTCCAATATCCGAGGTTGACCAGCACAACGGTCAACACCCATGAGAGCGGAAACGCATGATAGAGCATGGAAAGCGTGGGGGTGGTCGGATAGACGGTGCAGATCCAAATAATGCGAAACGCACAGGTGCCGATCATGGTACTGATTGCCGGATACAGAGCATGGCCGCTGCCGCGCAAAACGCCGGCCGGAATTTCATACAAATTGCAGATCGGTTCAAAGAGCAGAATACACAGAATCCGCACCGAAGCGCTTTCGATTACGGCAAGATCCGTTGTAAAAAGACCGGCAAAAAAATTGCGAAACAGAACGAGGGTAAAAATAGGGATACAGCTGCAAACAATTGATAAAATCAGGCAAAGGCGGAGAATTTTTTTACACCGTGCATATTGCCCCGCGGAATGGTTTTGACCGGTAAAGGTAGTCGCCGTTTGTCCAAAGGCGGTTATGATATAGTAGGTAAAATATTCAAAGTTCATAGCAATGGTACTGCCGGCAATCGCTGTTTTTCCGAAGCGGTTGACCGACGCCTGCACGAAAATGTTGGCAAAGCAGAACACGGCGCCCTGTACGGCGGAGGGGATCCCCGTTTTCAGCATTTCCGCCGCAAAATTTAGGGAAAAGGTCGGTTTGCGCAGGGTCAGGTGAAACTGCTTGTCCTGCGCCAGCCGATAAGTTACCATCAGCGCCGAAAGCAGCGTGGAAATATCGGTGGCGACCGCAACGCCGACAACCCCCATGTGCAGCACAATGACAAAAAACAGATTAAGTCCGACATTGGCCACCCCGGAAAGCAGCAACGCCAAAAACGGATAACGGCTGTCCCCGCGGGCACGCAGAACGGCGGAGCCGAAATCATACACCAGCAAAAAAGGATATCCGAGCATATAAATTCTCAAATACAGCGCCGCATCCCGAAAGATTCCCGTCGGGGTTTGAATCAGCCGTAATAAATGCCCGGCGATGCCTTGGCCCAAAAGCAACCCTAAAACGCCGATAACGGCCGACAAAAGCATGGCCGTCTGCACCGCGGCGGGAAGGTCGCTTTTTTTGTTTTGCCCGATCAGACGGGCAATCAGAATATTGGCGCCGATGGACAGACCGGAAGAAACCGTGACGATCAGCGCAATGATTTCGGTATTGGTTCCCACGGCCGCAAGTGCGTCGGCATTTCCGAAACAGCCGACAACGGCGGTGTCCGCCGCATTAAACAGTTGTTGGACAATACTGCTCAGCACGATCGGCAGCGTGAACAGCAGCAGCTTTCCGATCAGCCGCCCGTGCAGCATGTCCATATCCCCGGTTGGTAATTTCATAATCGATTCCTCCCTATTGACTCTTGAAATAGTATAAAGGATGTTGTACAATATAAAAAGCGAATATTATAGATACGATGTATCGAAGAATGGAATGGTTGTAGCATGGAAAACGCATTATCAAAATATCTTGCCTTGGTCAAGACCGTGGAAACAGGCAGTTTTACCAGAGCGGCGCAAGAGCTTAATTACGCCCAATCTTCCGTCAGCAAAATGGTGGCTGATCTGGAAAAAGAGTGGCAAGTGACCTTGCTGGAGCGGAGTAAAAACGGCGTTTGTTTGACGCGGACGGGCGAACAGGTGATGCCCCTTGTGAGGGCAGTGCTCAACGAGTATCACCGTCTGGAGGGTCAGATCTGCCGAATCCACGGGATCGAAACCGGCAGGGTTCGCATCGGAACGTTTTCCAGCGTTGCAATCCATTGGTTGCCGAATATCTTTGCAAGACTGCAAAAGGACTACCCCGGCATTGAATATGAAATGCTTTTGGGGGATTACGACGAGGTGGAAAATTTGATTGAAACAGGACGGGTGGACTGCGGCTTTCTGCGGCTTCCGACGTTGTCAAAGTTTGATACGTTGCTGCTGAAAGAAGACGAATACAAGCTCGTATTGCCGATGGGGCATCCGCTTGCAAGGGAGGCGCGCGTGGCCATCGAGCAAGTGAGTCATCAACCGTTTTTGTTATTGGAGCACGGCGGCAAAACCGAAGTTTCCGATTTGTTGGAACGTCGGCATGTACAGCCCGACATTCGTTTTACGACATGGGAGGATTTTGCCATCATGGCCATGGTGGAAAAAGGGCTGGGCATCAGCATTTTGCCGGACATGATTTTACAGCGTATCCCCTATAAGATCGAAATACGGCCGCTGAAAGTGCCGTATTACCGTCAAATCGGTCTTGCGGTAAAAGACGCGGAGCGTTGCGCGCCCGCCGTAAAAAAGTTTATCGAATATTTGCCGTTTCGGGAAATGGAAGCGTAACAATAAAAAGCTTTATTGTTGCGGGATTATGAAAACTAAAATGTAAAAGGAGAAGAGAGTTATGGCGTCCGATAAAGCGTATTTACAGTTTATTTTGGAGCAGCTGTCGGGACTGGAGGAAATTTCTTATCGTGCGATGATGGGCGAATATATTCTTTATTATCGTGGAAAAATTGTTGGCGGGATTTATGATAACCGACTGCTTGTAAAACCGACAAAGTCAGCCGTCTCCTATATGCCGACGGCGCCCCTGGAATTGCCCTACGAGGGCGCAAAGGAAATGCTGTGCGTCGAAGAGGTGGAAAACAAAGCGTTTTTGGAGGGGCTGTTTCGCGCAATGTATGACGAACTGCCGCTGCCGAAACCGAAAAAGAAAAAAGCGGGCAGGATTTCTTGAAAGCGGGATGACCCGGGGGTCATGCGGCCAAAAGAACAAAAGTACCCTTAAAATTCGGAAATGCCCGGCCGCGCTGTGGGACGGGACAATCGTTTCATAACATCTCAGCGCACTGGGAGTCAAGAAATGCTGCCGGTTTTTTGATAGAATGGCCTGGCAGAAAGGGAGTGAGGACATGGATTGGATACAAGGAATACAGCGGGCGATTGACTATGTGGAGGAAAATATCACCGAAGAAATTGATTTTGAAGAGGCAGCAAAACAAGCCTATTCCTCTTCCTTTCATTTTCAAAGAGTATTCAGTATTCTGTGCGGTTTTTCACTGGGGGATTATATTCGTATGCGCAGGCTCTCTCTTGCGGGCGAAGAGCTGTCCAAGGGAAACGCGAAAATTATTGATATCGCCATGAAATACGGCTATGATACGCCGGAAAGCTTTTCACGTGCTTTTACACGGTTTCACGGCGTCTCTCCGAGCGAAGCAAAGCGCCGCGCCCCTGTCAAAATTTTTACTCCGCTGTCTGTAAAATTAATCGTAACAGGAGGCAGCAAAATGGATTACAGAATTGAAAAAAGAGATGCGTTTCAGGTGGTATGCAAACGCAAAAAGGTCGAAAAACCGCAGTCGGCCAATGCCACCAAAGATATTACCGCCATGTGGCAGACGTTCGGCGCGGACGGAACGATGGCAAGACTGATTGACTGCATGCCGAAAAACCCGGTGATGAAAGGGCTGCTGGGCATTTGTTTTTCTTCGGAGCTGGACGCCAGGCAATTCCCATACGGGATCGGCGTGGAATATGACGGAAGAGAGGTGGCGGACGATCTGGAGGTGGTCACCATTCCGGCGAACACCTATGCAGTCTTTACCAGCAAGGGAAAGATGCCCGACGCATTTATTGATACCTATCATCGGATTGTTACGGAGTTTTTCCCGCAAAGCGCCCAATACGAATACGCGGAGAATGTTGAATTTGAGGTATATTCGTCGGCCGATGTTTCCAAACCCGACTATCAGTGCGAAATTTGGATTGCCGTGAAGGAAAAGGCGAAGCGATAAAACGCAAAGCATAAATTGCCGCTTTTATTGCAAAAAAACAGCGCAGCATCGATAAAAGATGCTGCGCTGTTTTGCGGTTGGAAAGGTTAGTAAATTACTGCGTCATCGGCGGTAAATTCGGTCAGCGAGTTTTCCTTTACCTGAATGCAGACAAAGACGATCGCTTCCTCGTCGGCCGCTGAAAATTGCCGCTTGGCCGCCGGTGCGATTTTAAGCCAATCGCCGGCGGAAAGCAGAAGTTCCTCTCCGTCAATTACGACTTTTCCTTTACCGGAAAGAACGCCGTAAATCTCCTCATTGTTTTTATGAGAATGAACGAACGGTACGCCGCCGCCCGCAGGCAGCCGATTGATGCTGATTTCCGCACCGGTCAGTCCAAGCGCTTCGTGAAGCTCTGTTCTGGGTTCATTTCCGACATTGATTTTTTTGTAGTTGTTCATGGGTGTTACCTCCTTTTTCGGCAAATTTTCTTTGCCTGTCTAAAGGGTATCACGGGGCCTGCACAAAAACAAGTACGCACTTTTTTATAACTGTATACTTTTTTTACAATGTATGGTAAAATAGCCATAACGCGGCTATTATATTTTGATTGCCCTTTTTCTCGCCCGCGGGACGGGCAACCGAATTATACCGCAACGCGGAACGAATGTGAGGTGAAACATCGATGAAAACCAAAAGCGAATTGCCGGCATGCCCGGTGGCCACCGCCGTTTCGCTGATCGGCGGAAAATGGAAGCTGTTAATTCTTCGGAATTTGAAAGCGCGCCCGTGGCGGTTTAACGAACTGCAGCGCGATTTGGACGGAATTTCCCAAAAGGTGCTGACAGACAATCTGCGGCAAATGATGGAGGACGGTCTGGCCTATCGGCACGATTTCGGCGAAATACCGCCGAAAGTAGAATATGGGCTGACCGAGCTCGGCCGTCAAATGCTGCCGATTATCGATGCGCTTGAAACTTTCGGAAATTATTATAAATCGGTATCAAAATCGTAAATTTGCCGTCAAAAAGCAAGCCCCCTTTCCTACTTTGCAGGGAAAGGGGACTTGCTTTTTTGCTACGCAAAAGAATCGGAG
>CAKRPM010000006.1 GCA_934378025.1 uncultured Eubacteriales bacterium
GATTGAGGCTCTTAGCAATGGGGAAACCCACTACATCCCCAATGCAGGGGATCCGAAATTACGTGCCGCCGTGGCGGCGCATGAACAAAAGCACGGCCTTTGCTACGCTCCCGAAGAGGTGATTTTAACGGCCGGTGCCACCGAAGCGCTGTTTGTCGCGCTGTTCGGCGTGCTGCGCCCGGGGGATGAAATCATTATTCCCACCCCTGCATTTTTACTGTATGAACAGCAAGCGGCGCTTTGCCGTGCCAAGGCCGTTATGATGGATACGACGGCCGACGGTTTTCAGCTGCGGCGGGAAACGCTGGAGAAGGCCGTTTCCCCTCATACGCGCGCCATATTGCTCAATTCCCCCAACAATCCGACCGGCACGGTCTATGATCGGGAGAGTTTGGACTGCGTGTACCGACTCGCCGAAAAATATCATATAATGGTAATATGCGACGATGTATACCGCGATTTGGTCTATACCGATCGATATCAAAGCTTTGCTGCCTTTTCTGAGTTGAAAGAGCAGATTTTGTGCATCGGCAGCTTTTCCAAGCCGTATGCCATGACCGGCTGGCGCATGGGCTATCTGCTGTGCGATCGGTCGATGGCGGAGCCGTTGGGGCTGCTGCATCAGTATCTGACGGTGTCCACCCCCTCGCTCTTTCAAAAGCCCTGTTTGGCGGCGCTGGAAACGGAGGTTGCCCCGATGCGGGAAATCTACCGTCGCCGTCGGGATCTCGCTGTGGCGGCCGTTACGGAAATGGGGCTGCCTTTATGCGTACCCGAGGGGGCGTTTTACCTGTTTCCGAGTATTCAAAAATACACCTCGGATGACGCGGCCTTTTGCAAGGGCGCCATTAAAAAAGCCGGCGTTGCGCTGACGCCGGGCAGCTGCTTCGGCGCGCCCGGACATGTACGCATTTCCTACGCCTGCGATGAGGACGCGCTGAAAACGGGGCTGAACCGACTGTCAAACTACCTCAAAACATTCTAAACGCTGAAAACCAAAAGACGCGGAGGTCAACCTTTTTGCGTCTTGGAAAGAGAGTGAACGTTTTTTATGCAAGCCATGATAAAATCCGCCGAAGCCTGCTTTGAACAAATGCGCCGTGTGCGCCGAGCATTGCATCAAAAGCCCGAAATGGGCGGCAAAGAATTTCACACGTCCGATTTGATTGAACGGACGCTGCGGGAAATGGGGCTGCAAACCATCCGTCCGCTGCCCACGGCGGTCATCGGCATTTTGGGAGAGGGCGAAAAAACCGTGGCGCTGCGCGCGGACATTGACGCGCTGCCCATAACAGAGAAAACCGATCTGCCCTACGCCTCCGAAATTCCCGGCGTTATGCATGCTTGCGGGCATGATATGCACACCTCTGCCCTTTTGGGCGCGGCACAGATTTTGCGGCAGCACCCGCCGCGAGGACGGGTACTGTTTTTATTCGAGCCGGATGAGGAAGGGCGCGGCGGTGCCAAAGCCATGAACGAGTTTTTAAAAGACGAGCGCATTGACGCCGTATTCGGCTGTCACGTCGATCCCGCGTTACCGACCGGGAAAATCGGCATCCGTTACGGCGCTTTTTATGCGGCTTCCTTTCCCTTTTCCGTCACCGTTTTCGGGAAAAGCGCACATGCCGCCGAACCGAAAGACGGCGTAGACGCCTTGGGCGCCGCGGCGGAAATGATGACCGCGCTGGCGCAGTACCCCACCGATAAAGGCGTGCTTTCCGTTTGCACCTGTACGGCAGGAAATGCGGAAAATGTCATTGCCGATCGGGCGAAATTCGGCGGTATTATTCGTACGCACGGGGCGGCGGCCGGGACGCAGATGTGCGATTTTTTCCGCTCAACGCTGGAGCAAATCGCCGCCGCACGCGGCGTGAAAATCGAAATCAATCTGACGCACGGATATCCCGGCGTTGTCAACGACGACGCCTGCACCGCCTTTGTCGAGCGCACGGCTGCCGCGCTTTGGGGGGCGGCACAGGTAACAAGACTGGAAAAGCCCACAATGAAAACAGAAGATTTCGGCTTTTTTATTGACAAGCGCCCCGGATGCTATTATCATATTGGAGTGGGTCCCACGGCACCGCTTCATTCGGGCGACTTTTGTCCCGATGAACGGGCGCTGATCCCAATGGCGGCGACCGAGGCGGCCATCGCCGATCAATTTTTAAAACAACAGGAGTAAAACATGCAAACAATTGTAGTGAAATTCGGTGGCAGTTCCCTGGCGGACGCCGGGCAAATCAAAAAAGCGGCGGACATTGTAAAAGCCAACACGGCAAGACGATATGTGGTGGTTTCCGCCCCCGGCAAACGAACCGACGACGACACGAAAGTCACCGATTTACTGTATAAATGTTATGATTTGGCCGCACAGGGCGAAAACTATCGCCCGGTACTGGCGCAAATTCAAGAGCGGTTTACGCAGATCGCCCAAGCGCTCGACATCGCGGTGGATCTTACCGCAGAATTTGAGGAGATCGATCATCAGCTTTCCGCCGCCCCCTCGGCCGACTATATGGCCAGCCGCGGCGAATATTTAAACGGCAAGCTGATTGCCACATACCTCGGATTTCCCTTTTTGGACGCGGCAGAGCTAATCCGATTTGATGACAACGGTCAATATGACGAGCAGGCCACCAACGAGCTTTTGATGCCCGCCCTGCTTAAAAATAAGCGCGCGGTCATCCCGGGCTTTTACGGCGCATTAAAAAACGGGCAGGTGCACACCTTTTCCCGCGGCGGATCGGACGTGACCGGTTCGATCGTTGCCAAAGCGGCCGGGGCGACGGTATATGAAAACTGGACAGACGTTTCGGGCATGCTGGTAGCGGATCCCCGCATTGTAGAAAATCCCAAGCCCATCGACATTATTACCTATAAAGAGCTGCGCGAATTGTCCTATATGGGCGCAAGCGTGCTGCATCAGGACGCGGTATTCCCCGCGCGCAGCGCCGGAATTCCCATCAACATCCGCAACACCAACCATCCCGATGATAAAGGCACCATGATTGTACGCCACATTCCGGGCAGCACCCCGGCGAAAATCATCACCGGCATCGCGGGTACGCGCGGGTTTACCTCCGTGCTGGTGGAAAAAGCCATGATGAACTCGGAAATCGGGTTTGGTGCCAAGGTTTTGCAAATCTTTGCGGATTTTGACCTTTCTTTTGAGCATTTGCCCTCGGGCATTGATACCCTTTCGGTGATTTTGGAAACAGAGCCGTTTGAAAAGGTCAAGGCGGCGGTGCTGGCCAAAATTACCGAGGTGACGCATCCGGATGATATTAAACTGGAGGATCATCTGGCCATGGTCGCCGTGGTGGGACACGGCATGGCGGGCACACGCGGACTGGCCGCCCGTGTTTTCGGCGCATTGGCCAAGGCCAATGTCAATATCTGCATGATCGACCAGGGCTCCAGCGAGCTGAATATTATCATGGGTATTCGCGAGGCGGATTATGAAACCGCCATTCGCGCGCTGTATAATGAATTTGAAGCAGAGCTATAATATTTATTAAGGAGGAACATCATGAAACGCAAAACACTGATTATTGTAATTGTCGTACTGGCGGTGGTGGGTCTGATCATCGGCTTTTTCGCAGGCGGGTACAACTCCCTGGTGGATAAGCAAAATGCCGTGGAAAACAAAGCGGCCGACATTCAGACGCAGCTGCAGCGCCGTGCCGACCTGATTCCCAACTTTGTGGAAACGGTCAAGGGCTACGCCGCTCATGAAGAAAAAACCTATACGGCTGTTACCGAGGCACGCAACGCCGTCAAAAACGCCACGGGCGTGGCGGACGCCGCCGCGGCCAACGACGCGCTGAACAGTGCCATCGACGTTTGGGTCAACGCCGTTAAGGAAGCCTATCCCGAGCTGAAAGCCAACGAAAACTTTGTGGCTTTGCAGGACGAGCTGGCCGGAACGGAAAACCGAATCGGCGTCGCACGCAAGGATTATAATGAGGCGGTTAAAGAGTACAACGCCGCCATCCGTAAATTCCCCAAAAACATTTTGGCCGGGATGTTCGGATTTGAAAAAGCCGATTATTTTGAAGCAGAAAGCGGCAGCGAAAAAGCGCCCGAAGTTAAATTTTAAAACCTATGAAGAAATTATCACGTATCATTTTTGCCGTTTTTTTGACGGCCGTGCTGATTTGTACGGCAGCCGCCGCAACGCTGCCGCAGGCAACCGATGATTTTTTTGTCAACGACTTTGCCGGAGTTCTCCGAAAAGAGGACGCTTCCGCCATGCAAGCGCAGGGCGAGGCACTGTATAAGCAATGCGGCGCGCAGGTGGTAGTGGTCACGATCTCCACACTGGACGGTGAGGACATTGCCGACTACGCCCTTTCTCTGGCACGGGAATGGGGCATCGGCTCCAAAGAGAAAAACGACGGCGTACTGCTGTTGCTTTCTACGGGGGAGCCGCATGTGCGTATTGAAGTGGGAACCGGTTTGGAGGGGGCTCTGCCCGATTCCAAGGCGGGGCGGCTTCTGGACAAATACATGATGCCCAACTACACGGCCGACACTTTTTCCACCGGCCTGCGGGAAACCTATAATGCTTTGGTCAATGAGGTGTACATCGAATACGGTCTGGAACCGACCGATGAGGACTATGTGCCCGAAGAGGAGGAAGAGGACTCGCCGTTGGTGCTGTTTTTGCCGATCGCATTTATTATTTTAATTATTGTACTATCCGCGGTATTCGGACGTCGCTTTCCCGGCGGAGGCGGCTTTACCGGCGGCGGTTTCTCCGGCGGTGGGTTTTCCGGCGGAGGAGGATTTTCCGGCGGCGGCGGTTTCTCCGGCGGAGGCGGAGGGTTTTCCGGCGGCGGAGCTTCCCGATAAAATACCTTTACCGTCACTTCTTATCAAGAAAGGACGCAGCAAATCTGCTGCGTCCTCTTTTTTGTCCGAAAACGAATTAAATAAATGCTTCAAGCCACGGCCTTTTGATCGCCGCTTTGCCGCGCAAAACACTACGGGCACTCCCCCCTTGGTACAACGCCGATATCTCTAAACGAGAGACTCGTCATATTGCATTACAGCGAGTGCCGCAACATCAAATTTTATTGATATATCAAGGGATTGCGCCTTTCTGTAAAGCGATTTTACTTTTCATATAGGATTGACAAATTCCGTCAAAAATGCTATACTGCAAGCATCGGAGGGATCGATATGAAACGGATCAAAGGACTCCTTTTCGGGCTGTGCGCGCTGCTGCTGATCACCGCACTGCCGATTTGCAGGGCCGCGGACAACACCGCCGCCATTGATCGGAAAATACGTATATTAAAAACCGTCTATAAGGACGGCGAATACTGGAACGGGCAAAACGGTCCCAATCAAACGGGGCGCAAAAAATGCGCCTGTCGAACCTCCTGCGGCAATTGCGCCTGTGACTGCGGCGCTTTTACGGTGGACGGATGGACCTACGCCTGGCAATGCATGGGCTTTGCCTGCAAAATGGGCTATCAACTCTTTGGGCAAAATCCGTATACCGACGGTTGGGAAAAGTGCTACGGCACGCCGGACATCACCGTGGGCGATATCGTGCGCTATCGGGCGACCGATAAAAACGGAACGCCCAAGGGCTACGACCATGCAATTTTTATTTATGAAACCGACGGGGACACCGTTTATTTTGCCGACTGCAACCGCACCGGCCCCTGCCAAGTCAGCTGGTCGGGCAAAACCGACCGCAAAACGCTCTTAGAGCGTCTTTCGCTGCGCCTTGCCGGCGCAAACAGCACCGGCTACGTTTGGCATTACACCCAAAATAATTATCAACCCGAATCCCATCGTCCCACCCATCACAGTTTTACCGATGTCCCGGAGAAGGCATGGTATGCCGAGGCGGTCAACTACACCTATGCCGCGGGCATCGTCAATGGGGTCAGCACGACCCGCTTTGATCCCGACGGATTGCTTACCCGTGCCATGTTTGTGCGCCTTTTGTACAATTTGGGCGGGACAAAAGCTTCGGAAGCAATGCCGTTTACCGACGTTGCACCGAATGATTGGTTTTACGAAAGCGTGCGCTGGGCCTATCAAAACGGCATTGTCAAGGGCATGAGTGCGACCCGCTTTGCCCCCGACGAGCCGATCACGCGCGAACAGATGTGCGTAATGCTCAGCAATTTTGCAAGCTTTATCGGCAGTCCTTTGCCGCAGGGTACGGCGGATTTTACCGATCGGGCATTATTGCATGCCTGGGGGCGGGAGGCCGTCGGCGCCTGCCAAAAAGCGGCGCTGATCAGCGGCATGGGCGGCGGACGCTTTGCCCCGAATGATACGGCGACGCGCGCGCAAGCCGCCAAGCTGTTTATGGAATTCGATCGAAAAATCATGCCGTGATTTTTTGAATTTTAAACTAAAGGAGTACTGATTTTTTGAAACCGTCTAAGTCTATTTGTACCGTTTGTATTTTAATCGCCGGCATGCTGTGGGGCAGCATGGGGCTTTTTGTTCGATCGCTGGGGCAATATGGTCTGAACAGCTTGCAAATCGCCTGTCTTCGTATGTGCGTGGCGGCGGTGTGCTTTGCCGTGCTTATGCTGTGCCGCGGCAAACAAACCTTTCAAATTCGGTGGCGGGATATCCCGCTGTTTTTAGGGCTGGGGCTGGGCAGCGTGCTGTTTTTCACCTGCTGCTATTTTTTCGCCATTCAAAACCTCAGCCTTTCGGTGGCGGCCATTTTGCTGTACACCGCGCCGATTTGGGTCAGCGTGGCCTCGCTGTTTATTTTTCATGAGCGCTTTACCCTGCAAAAGGGGTTGGCGCTGGCGTTGTCCTTCGGCGGCTGCGTGTTGGTCAGCGGCGTCGGAGGAACGATCACGCCGCTGGGATTGTTGGCCGGATTGGGCGCAGGCATCGGTTACGGCGCCTACAGCATATTGGCGGGGTTGGCGCTGCGCAAGTACAAACCGCTGACCGTTTCCGGATACGCTTTCTTTATTGCTGCCATCGGATCGCTGGTCATTTGCCGCCCCGTGCAAATGTTGCGGCAGATCGCCGCAGCACCCGATCGCGGTACGCTGATATTACTGGGTGTACTGGCCGGTATTGTTACGGCGGTGCTCCCCTATTTGTGCTACACGTTCGGTCTGGCGGGCATTTCACCCTCCGCCGCCTCGATTTTGGCTACGGTGGAACCCTTGATGGCCACCCTGTTGGGCGCGATCGTTTTTCACGAACGGCTGAGTCTGACGGCCGTACTCGGCATTGTCAGTATTCTTTGTGCCTTGATCCTGCTTTCTCTTCAACGAAAAAACAGCACAACTTAGTGCTTTTGCCGATTAAAAATGCTGTGAAGCTTAAAAGCTTCACAGCATTTTTTCATTACGCCAGCGGCTTTCCGCTGAAAACGGGGAAAACGTTAAACGCTCCGTAATCTTTCATTTCCGCCGTCTCCAGCAATGCCTTCATATCCGCCGGATCAATGGCAAAATCAACGGCCGCATTGCTTTGAATATGTGCCGCCGTTTCGCTTTTCGGCAGCGCCACCGTGCCCAGCTCCAGACAAAAGCGAACGCAAAGCTGCGCGGCGGATACGCCGTACCGCTGCGCCATGCGGGTGATCAGCGGATTTTTCAGCGCCTCGCCGTGCGCAATGGGCGAGTAGGCCTCCACCAAGATTTCATGACGTTGACAATATTCCAAAAGTTCGGCGTCCACCTTGCCGATATGCAGTAAAATTTGGTTGACCATCGGTGCCGTTTTGCAGTCGGAAAGCAAATTTTCCAAATCGTCCCGCAAAAAATTGGATACGCCGATTACCCGTACCTTACCGGCCGCCTGTGCGTCCTCCAAGGCGCGCCAAACCGCCTTGTTTTCTTCAAAATACCGCCGCTCTGTCCGAAATTCTTTCCAGGGCTGCGGCGCATGGATAATCATTTGATCCAAATACGTCAGACCCATTTTTTCCAAAGTCTCGTCAATTGAGCGCGCCGCACTTTGATAGTCCTTGTGTTCGGCGGCTACCTTGCTGCCCACAAACAGCGCCTCTCTCGGCACGCCGCAGGTGCGAATGCCCTCGCCCACGCCGCGCTCGTTCCCGTACGCCTGCGCGGTATCAATAAGGCGATACCCGACGTTGACCGCCGCGCGCACCGCCTCGGCAACGCGCGCGTCATCAATGCACCAGGTGCCCAGTCCCAACTTTGGAATTTTGATTCCGTTTTGTAAAGAAAAAGTTTCACCAATCATGCCTATGCCTCTTTCCAAATTTCTTTTGCCATACGAAATACCGCCCACGCCTTCGGCCAGCCGCAGTAAAAGGCGGCATGCGTTACAATTTCCGCAATTTCCTCTTGCGTAATGCCGTTTTTCTTGGCCGTTGTCAGATGATAGCGAAAAGACTCGTCCGTCAGCCCCTGCGCCATCAGCGCCACCACGGTCACCAGCGAGCGATCCCGAAGGGACAGCTTGTCCTCTCGGCTCCACACCTCTCCGAATAATACGTCGTCATTCAGCCGTGCAAACTCCGGGGCAAATTGCCCGAGTGCGTCTCTGCCGGCGGTTTGTTTGATTGCCATGTTGCTTCTCCTTTCTTTCACTGCGGCGTTCGCACAAAGTCATGCGCCCGCCCTTTCCTTAATAAAAATATTGTAAAACTTAAAGTGCGCTTTAAGTCAAGCCTTTTTTGAAAAAAACGCGTAAACCGAGCGGCTTACGCGTTTTTCACCATCGGCAGAGCCGATTTTCTCTTTTCCAAAAAGGCCAGATCCACCACCGTCTGCTGCCCCGGCACCAGCGTGCCGTCCAGCGTGGCCTCCGCCAAAGGCGATGCAATTTCCCGCCGCAAAAACCGCCGCAACGGCCGCGCGCCGTATTTGTCGCTGTCGCCGTCGGCGGCCATACGATGAATGACATCGGGCGCAAAGGAAATCAAAAAGCCTGCCTGTTTTAGCCGTTGCGCCCATTCTTCCAGCATCAGCGCGCTGATGCTTTCCAGCGCCGACTCGCTTAATCGGTCAAACACGATAATCTCATCCAGACGGTTCACCAGCTCCGGCGGAAATGCGCGGGTGATTTGTCCCAAGGCATTTTTCTTTTGCCCCGCGCTTCCGGCAAAGCCGAGGGGTGTTTCCGTCAAACAAGCGCCGCCGACATTGGTGGTCAAAATAATGATGGTGTTTTTGAAATCCGCGCAGGCGCCGCTGCCGTCTTTCAGCATGCCGTCTTCCATAATCTGCAGCAGCAGGCTCAAAACATCGGGATGCGCCTTTTCAATTTCGTCAAACAGCACCACACTGTACGGATGGTTGCGAACGCTTTTGACCAATTTTCCGCCGTCCTCATGCCCCACATAGCCCGGCGGTGCGCCGATCAGCCCCGACACGGAATGGCGTTCCATATACTCGCTCATATCCAGACGAATGAGCGCCGATTCACTGCCGAACAGCTTTTGCGCCAGCTTTTTGCACAAATAGGTTTTGCCCACGCCGGTGGGGCCGGCAAATAAAAAGCAACCGCTCGGCCGCGTCGGATCGGCAAAGTCCAGTCGGGCGCAGCGCACCGCTTTGGCCAGCGCCGCCACAGCCGATTGCTGACCGATCACCTGTGTATTCAACGCTGCCTCCAGCTCCGTCAGCCGCTGTCCCTCCTCCGTGCGGCATACGCCGGCGGGGATCCCCGTCCAGCGCGCCACGGTATCGGCGATATCCGCCTCGCTGACGCAAATACCGGCAGAGGGTTCCTCCTGCACCGAAAAAATGTCAAAATTGCCCTGACGCAAGGCTTGCTCAAAACGATCGGCCTCGTTGGAAACGCTTTTGTGCAGCACGGCATAGCCTGCCGCCTCATCCACCAAATCGATCGCCTTGTCCGGCAAAAATCGGTCGCCGATGTACCGCACCGACAGCCGCACCGCGGCTTGCAGCGCCTCGTCGGTAATCAGCACCCCATGGTGCCGTTCCAATCCCTCGCGCAGCCCTTTCAAAATTTCCAAGGCGGCCTCGGGCGTCGGTTCTTCCAGTTTAATGGGGGCAAATCGCCGCTCCAATGCGCTGTCTTTTTCGATATGGCGGCGGTATTCCTCCAATGTAGTCGCCCCGATGACATGAATTTTTCCGCGGGAAAGCGCGGGCTTTAAAATGTTGGCGGCGTCAATGGCACCCTCTGCGGCGCCGGTACCCATCAAAGTATGCATTTCGTCAATAAACAGTAAAATATCGGGATTGCGCTCACATTCCTCCACAATGGCCTTCAACCGTTCCTCAAATTCCCCGCGGTATTTTGACCCCGCAACGATGGAAGACATTTGCAGCATGTAAATTTGCTTGCCGCGCAGCACGGGCGGCACACGTCCCGCCGCAATTTCCTGCGCCAGTCCCTCCGCCATCACGGTTTTGCCGACCCCGGGTTCGCCCAGCAGCACCGGATTGTTTTTGCTTCGGCGGCACAAAATGCCCATCATACGTTCCATTTCCGCCTTTCGGCCGATCAACGGATCCAAGTTGCCGGCCGTCGCCATGGCCGTTAAATTGACGCTGTATTTCTGCAAAACGCGGGGAATTCTGCCCGACTCGCCGCTCTCACTTCCCCAATCATTAAAGCGCAGCCGTTGGGAAAGCGTTTCACTCAGCTGGGCAATATCCGGCCCCATTTTTTTCAGCACCGCCACGGCCGTACATTGCCGCTCCCGCAGCAGCGCGTCCAATAAATGCTCAGTGCCCACTTGGCTTTGCCCGCTGCGCCGCGCCGCGGAAAAGCTCTGACTGATAATGTGACGGGCGCGCGGCGTCATATCGCCGGAGGATAAAAACACGGGACTGCCCGAGCCGACCAGCCCCACAATTTTCTTTTCCGCCTTATCAAAGGTAATGCCTTTTGACAACAAAATTCTGGCGCCGATACTGTCCGACTGCTTTAAAATGCCCAGCAATATATGTTCGCTGCCGATATACGTATGCCCCAGTCCCGCCGCACAGTCCAACGCCTGCCCCAGCGCCGCCGCCGCTTTTTTGGTAAAACGTTCCATAAGTATCCCTCCCGCTGTTTTTTCGGTAGTAGTATTGACACTTTTCCATCAACCTATCCGCGACAATATCATAGTATGCGCGGCGTTTTGTCCACTTGCAAAAATGAAAGCGGTATGATAAAATAACAACGAAAAAGACATGAAAAGAGGAAAAAAGCATTGCTTCATATCGTGCTGTACGAACCGGAAATCCCGCAAAACACCGGAAACATTTCCCGCACCTGCGCGGTGACGGGCTTTCATTTACACCTAATTAAGCCCCTGGGGTTTGACATTTCCGAGCGCTCCATACGGAGAGCGGGACTGGACTATTGGAAATATCTCCACCTTTCCGTTTATGAAAACTGGGCGGATTTTTGTGAGAAAAATCAGGGTGAATTTTTCTTTTGTTCCACCAAAGGCGGCAAGGTGCACAGTGAGGTTTCCTACACCGATCGGGGCGACACCTATTTTATTTTCGGCAAAGAAAGCCATGGGCTACCCGAGCCGCTGCTGAAAGAACACTACGATCGCTGTATTCGGATCCCCATGCGGGGGCAGGTGCGCAGTCTGAACTTGTCCAATGCCGTGGCCGTGGTGGCCTATGAGGCGCTGCGGCAGCTGAATTATCCCGATCTTTCTTTAATGGGGCAGCTGACCGGTCGGGCGGATTAAATGTTTTTAAAAAAACGGAGGTATGTAACACCGGTTACATACCTCCGCTTTTCTTTTGATAAAACAAAAACACACCACGAAAACGTGATGTGCTTTTGTTATGGTGGGATGTTCAGCGAAGCATATTTGCGACGCCTAAATGGAGCGGGTGACGAGGCTCGAACTCGCTACCTTCACCTTGGCAAGGTGACGCTCTACCAGATGAGCTACACCCGCATCTTGCCTGTCCGCGTCATGCGGATCGTGATTTATATTATACTCACTCACCCTAAAAAAGTCAATACTTTTTTTATAATTTTTTCATATTTTTTCGGGGCGGAATTTTCCGCCCCGAAAAGAGAGGAGATTACTGAGCTTTTTCGATATCGGCCGCGTAAAGTATGGCCTTTTGAGAGGGCGTAAAGGTGATCTTTACCGTATCCCCGACTTTCAAAATCACAATGTCCTCCTGCTGCTCCACGCTGCGGCGATACGTTTTGCCCGACACGGTGAAATAGTACACCGAATTGCCGCCGACCACCGCCGTGCGAATTTCATCAATCACACCCGTGATCTGCTCGGTGCTTTCGCTCGGCTGACTTGTCGTTTCGCTGCCCAGCTGCGCCGTATAATTCTTTTCGCACTCGCCGAGCGTTTGCCCTTTCCCGACAATCTGATACTGGCGGACATTCACCATCGCGTACATTTTTACCAGCCCTGCCGCGTCCTTCAATGCGACAAAATAGGTCGGTTCGCCCCCGATGTTCAACAGCAGCGGGAACGTGGCCTGATATTTCAGGTTTTGCACCTCGCCCTCGGCGGAGGACATGGCGCTGAACTCCTCGGCGCCCGCAATGGCGTAAAATTTGGTTTGTTTGGTGCGCTGATTGGCCAAAATGAAGCCGACATTGGACTCGTCGGCCGCCACACTGGTCACGCCGGTATACATATATACGTCATCCCCCACGGCGATATAGTTATAGCCGTCTGTCGTCTGCTTGCAGTCCTTCTGACCGAACAGCGAGTTCCAGTAGCCCTTTTGCAGCGTACCGAAATAATCGTACTGCTCAATAATCATCTCGGAATTGTACACGCGATCCACCCAGCTGGGGATATCGGCCGCCGCATAAAACTGATGATCGCCCGTCACGGCATTGACCAGTACCACGCCGTCGATGTCCCGTCCGCCGTACAGACCGACGCGGTAGACAATTCTGGGGCATACCCAGAAGGGCGTGCCGTTTTCATCAATCTCAAAATTGGGATTGTCAAAAATATAGGTCGGATAACGAAAACGAAGATAGCGCTCCAAATAACGGTTAAAATGGTCGGCGGTGGTATATTTCATCCCGCTTTCCAAACGATGCACCGTCACCTCTTGAGAGACCATATCAATCGAAATATACGCGGGGATGCCCGAGGAGACATTGTTGATCCATTTAAAAACGTCCGCATAGCCCAGCGGCGTCACCCGCGTCGGGCGGCCTTTATAATTGATCTGCGTATAGTCGTCCAATACGGTAAACTGACTGACCATATCGCTCAGCTCGCCCATTTTGCGCGTTCCCAGCTTTGTGGCGGAATCGTAATCGAGCGTGGGAATTTGGTCGTAGGAAATTTCTTCGACATCTTGTGTAAAGTCGCCTTCCTTTACTTCCAAAAGCTGCCGATAATCCTTGGCCCGCAGCAATTGCCAGCCGCTGATCGCCCCCACAATGCCGATCAAAACGCAAACGGCAATAATGATCCCGGTGACCTTGGTGGATCTTTCAAAATCGGCAAAGCGCGTTTTAACCGGACGAGCCGGCGCGCTTTTCCCGCCGAGCAGCACTTTGATCGCCCCGAAAGACAACGACAAGCGGTACACCACCGCCAAAAACGCAATGTCAAACAACAGCGCCGCATTGTGAATATTCAGCGCCGGCAAGGTCAGATAATACCCGATACCGGCCACCGCCAGCGTAATGAGTATCGCGCGAAGATGGTTTTTAAATCCCATGGTCTGTTCCTCCTAATTTTGTAATTTCTATATGCGCCAAGGCACGCTCGACCAACGCCTGCACATCCAGATGCGCCTCTTGCGCTTCAATTTCCTGCAAAAGCGGTCGGGTTTTCGGGTGCTTGGGCGTAAAGACGGTGCAGCAATCCTCATACGGCAGCGTTGAGGTTTCAAAGGTGCCGATCTTGCGGGAAATGCGCACAATTTCTTCCTTATCCATGCCGATCAGCGGGCGCAGTGTCAGCGCGGGCGTGGTGGCGTCGGTAATGGTCAGCGCGGCCATGGTTTGACTGGCCACCTGCCCCAGGCTTTCCCCGGTAATCAGGCTTTCCGCCCCGGTTTTTTGCATCACGGCATAGGCAATTCGCATCATAAAGCGCCGCATAATCACCGTAAACAGATCTTCTCTGCAATTTTCCAAAATGGCTTTTTGCACCTCGGTAAAGTACACGGTACGCAGTACCATGCCCGGACAGTACTGCTGCAAAATATTGGCCAAATCCGTCACTTTTTGCAGTGCCCGATCGCCGGTATACGGCGGCGAGAAAAAGTGCAGCGGCTCGATGCGTACGCCGCGGCGCGCCATCATATAGGCCGCCACCGGACTGTCAATTCCGCCCGACAGCAGCAAAACGCTTTTGCCGCCCGTACCGTACGGCATACCGCCCGCACCGGGCAGCTGTCCGGCATGAAGATATGCGTGCTGTTCCCGCACCTCGGCCATCACCACCACATCGGGATGGTGCACATCCACCGAAAGATGCCGGTTTTCATGCAGCAAAAC
>CAKRPM010000007.1 GCA_934378025.1 uncultured Eubacteriales bacterium
CTTTATGAGTTATTATATGACGGTCAGCGGC
Source organism: uncultured Eubacteriales bacterium (assembly GCA_934378025.1). GTDB lineage: Bacteria > Bacillota > Clostridia > Oscillospirales > QAKW01 > Firm-08. Next base: position 32 of record CAKRPM010000007.1, read on the forward strand.
CATTTGGAATACAGCTTTTCGGATAATGCCATGGCGGCCAAAAACCGTGCTGCCGTGGAAAATTTGTCCTGCTCGGACACCCTCAAGGCGTACATCGCCTGTAATATTGAGCTGGACCGCGCCATGGAGGTGCTTTTGCAAAAGCTGAGCGCCGCGGGCGTCGCCGAAAAAACCGTAATTGTCATTACGCCGGATCATTATCCCTACGGCTTGGAAGATAAAGAAGCGCAAAACAAGTATCATTATTTCGACGAGGCGGCCGGTCATACGATTGATACCACCTTTGAACTCTATAAAAGTACATTGATTATTTACAATCCGGGCATGCAGCCGGTGCAGGTGGATCAATACTGCTCGTCCATTGACATTATTCCGACACTGAATAATCTCTTCGGATTTTCCTATGATTCCAGGCTGCTGCCGGGGCAGGATATCTTTTCGGGCAGTGCGCCGCTGGTGATGTTTTTGGACGGCAGTTTTATCACCGATCGGGGAAGATATAACGCCGCCACGGGGATCTTCACCCCGGCGGCGGGGCAGACGGTCAGCGAGGAATATGTTGAGCAAATGAAAAAAACCGTCAGCAACAAATTTAAAATCAGCGCGCGGATTTTGGAATGTAATTATTATGCGTTGGTGACGGGGCGGACGCATCTTTATTCAAAAGGACAGTAGGATGCCTCCCGAAAAGGCGGGGGATCGGCGCCGTCAACAGGACGGAAAGGAAGGAACAAAACCATGGAAAAAATTCAAAGCTTTACCATTGATCACAACAAGTTGGATCGCGGCGTTTATGTTTCGCGAATTGATGAGAAAGCGGGGGCGGCGGTCACAACCTTTGACATTCGCATGACATTGCCCAACCGCGAGCCGGTGATGGAAACCGGCGGGATTCATGCACTGGAGCATTTGGGTGCGACTTTTTTGCGCAACCATGAAATTTGGAAAAATGAAATCGTCTATTTCGGCCCCATGGGTTGCCGAACGGGATTTTATTTGTGCGTATGGGGAAAACGCGAAAGCACGGATTTGCTGCCCCTGCTGCGGGAAATGTTCGTCTTTTGCCGCGATTTTACGGGGGAGGTACCCGGGGCTTGCGCACGGGACTGCGGAAATTATCGGGACATCAATTTGGCGCAAGCCAAAAGCTATGCCGAGCGTTTTTGCCGCGTGCTGGAGAATATCACGCCCGCACAACTGACATACTGAAAAACAGACATAAAGAAAAACCGTTCACCGGGGGAGGGTGAACGGTTTTTCTCAAGTTACATAAAAATAGGAGGGGGATGTAAGAGGGATCTCTTACGGTTATTATATTACCATACCTGTCCAAAAAAGTTGTTATCAAAATTTGAACAATCCGAAAACATTGTTTCACAGTTTTTTCATAAGGCGGAGATCTTTAAAAAAGCGCGTCAGCAGCGCGCGACATTCCGCCTCGCATACGCCGCCCTCCACACGAACCGTGTGATTCAAACCCGCCGTATTGGCGTCGATTTTTGAACCGAAAGCACCGCCCTTTTCATCATAGGCGCCGAACACAACGCGCTCTATGCGTGCATTGAGAATGGCGCCGGCGCACATTAAACAGGGCTCCAGTGTTACATACAGCGTGCATTGCGGCAATCGCCAGCCGCCCAAGGTACGGCAGGCTTGATCGATCGCAATGTGTTCCGCATGGGACAGCGCATTTTTGTCAATTTCACGGCGGTTATAGCCGGCGGCAATGACTCGATCGTTTTGCACAATCAGCGCGCCGACCGGCACCTCGCCCAGCCCCGCGGCCAGCGCTGCCTGCTCCAGCGCAAGGTGCATATAGTATTGATCAGTATCGTTCATAATTTTTCTCGGTGACAAACGCTTCGGTTTGCGTGTGAATTTCTTTCCAGCTTTCGGAAAAATCGTCGGTTTTTTCCGTCAGCAGCTCAAAGAGCCGATTGCGTGTTTCGGCACTCGGCAGGCACACAATTTCAAGTTGCTCGTCGGACGCGGTATAATAGGCCTTCCATTTATCAAAGGACAGTCCGTAGGTAAAGCGCATACGGTCGTGATTGGCGTCCGCAAAGCGCGCGGTATATAACAGCGCGGCGGCAAGACTGGCTTTTGCCTGCGTGCTTTTCTTGGGGAGGGCCAACACCGGGGCGCTGGCAATGACGCGGCCGGCATTTTTATCACCATCGGCCGTCGGCAGCGGCGCCCAGTTGACGGCGGGGTATTTTTCCGCTGTGGTGACAAAGGGCGTGGAACCGTAGCGCATGGCCAGCGTACCGTCCAGCAGAGAGGGCGCTTCTTTTTCACTGCCGCTGCTGCAAGCGCCTTTGGTGCTCAGCAAAGCGCTCAGCGTTTTGATATTGTTTTGCGCGTCTCCTGCCTGCAGGGCGCCGTTTTGATCCATGGTAATCAGCGGCGTCCCCAGTGCTGCCAGCAGTTGGGCGGTTTCTTTAATCTCAAGACCGGTTCGCTTAACCGTGTCGTTTTCCATCGTGATCGAGTTTTTTACATATTTTGTAAAAGCGGAAAGCGTCCATTCCTTTTTCTGGGACAGGGCATAGGGATCGTCCGCCGTGTTTTGCGGCGTGTACCACAACGCGCGCGCCACACCCACGGGCATCAGATAAGCCGCGCCTTTGCGGCGGTAGGTCAGGGCGGTTTTATTTAAATAGTCCGCTTGCTCAATGTCTGCCTCCTCCAGCAGCGTGATATCGGCGGCCAGACCGCCGGCATAGGCCAGCTGATCGGGTGTAAAAGACAAAATGTCAATTTGCGCACCGGAAAGCAGCGCCAGCGACTGAGCGGCCAGCGAGGTGGCATTGTTTTTACGCACCAAATGCAGCGTAATGTCATATTCCGATTTCAGCCGCCGCAGCCAAACGCTGTCATTGACGGTGGCGCCCGTTTTATCGGTATAGGAAAAGGGGACATCCTGCGAGGCGTAATACAAGACGGATGTACTCCCCTTGGCGGCGGTCACCCATGCGTTGTCTTTTTGAAAGCCGCGCGGCAAAACGTCGGTATTGGGGGTGGCGTTTTCGTCCAACAGCAAATTATCGGCCGTCGGGGTGTCCGGCGTGTCATCTTGCCGGGGCTGATCGTTCTGCTGCGGCTGATCGGGTGCGGGGGCGGGCGTCGGCGTGCCGTTGCCGGCGCAGGACGAACAAAGCAGAATGATCATACAAATTAACAAAATATGTTTGGCTTTTTTCATATCGTTGCTCTCCCAAAGCTTGATTTTTCATTTGGTTTGATTTCTCCACATAGTATATCATACTTTTTAAAAAGATACAATACAAAATATCGTTTTATGCTTGAAAGCGGGCGCGGGGTATGCTAAAATAAAACTACAAAAAACCTTGCGGGTAGGAAAGGAGTCACGGTTATGAATTATGTGCTGATCGGTATGCCCTGTTGCGGAAAATCAACGGTGGGCGTTTTGCTTGCCAAGGCGCTTTGCTTTGATTTTTTGGATGTGGATATTTTGTTGCAGCGGCAACAGAAAAAGTCCATTCAGTCCATTTTGGACGAGGAGGGATTGGAGGCCTTTAAGGCGGCGGAGGAAGCGGCGCTTTGCTCTGTTACGATGGATGAAACGGTGATTTCGACGGGCGGCAGCGCGGTGTACAGCCAAAAAGGCATGGCGCACATTTGCCGCAACGCAAAGGTGATTTATATCAGTGTTCCGCTGGAGGAAATTTACAGTCGGATTGAAAATTTGAAAACGCGCGGTATCGCGGGGCTGAGCGAAAAGCATTTTGCCAAGATTTATTTGGAACGCAAGGCGCTTTATGAACAGTATGCCGATCTTGTGATTGACGCGGCGCATTTGTCCGAGGATCAGCTGCTGCACGCCGTACTGCATGCACTGCGGTAGACATGTTTTGCCGACAGAGCGCATATTATTTAGAAAAATGCAGCGCAAGGCTTGACTTTTAAGATTCACTTATGCTATAATAACAAATTGTAATTTATAATCGAATAAACAGTCGAATGATGTTCACAGAAAATGCGCTTTTTTGCGCGACCGAAGGAGTAACACTCTCAGGTGTCCCACGCCGTAAATCGGCGGGATGAGGACTGTAAACGGACGGCACTTTGGAGAAGCCTGTCGATCTACGGCAGGGGCCGAAGGGGCAAAGCGATATTTTATCGCCAATCTCTCAGGCAAAAGGACAAAGGAAATTTTCACCGCGCTTTTTTCATAAGTGCGGCGGTCTTGCTTTTAAAAAAGTTGCTGTCATGAAAGAGAGCAACTTTTTTGTTTTTTGGGGGAAAAGCGGCTGTTGATTTCGGGGGAAAAGGAGTGGGAAATCATGGATTTTGACCAAATAATCACAAACGTAGACAATTGGGTCTGGGGCTGGGTGATGATCATTTTGATCTTGGGCGTCGGCGTTTTGCTGACATTTCGCACCCGCGGCGTGCAGATCTTTCATTTGGGCAAAGCGCTGAAAATGATGTTTCAAAATGAAGAGGACGGACACGGTGAGGTAACCTCTTTTGGAGCATTGTGCACGGCGCTGAGCGCAACCATCGGCACGGGTAACATTGTCGGCGTTGCCACCGCCATTTGCGCGGGCGGCCCCGGTGCGCTGCTCTGGATGCTGATCGCCGCCTTTTTCGGCATGGCGACAAAATATGCCGAGGGGTTGCTGGCGATTAAATACCGTACCGTCGATCAGGACGGTCACGCCTTGGGCGGTCCGTTTTATTACATAGAGCGGGGCCTGAAAGAGGTTTTGGGCGGCAACTGGAAATGGCTGGGCAAGCTGTTCGCCGTATTCGGTGTGTTGGCCGGGCTGATGGGCATCGGCACGATTACGCAGGTCAACGGTATTACCTCCGCTGCCGGTCACGTATTTAAAAATTCGCGTGTCCTCTTTACGCTGGGCAGCGGCGAGGATGCCAAGGAAATTACACTGGCGGTGGCAATCTGCGGTTTGGTGGTAACGCTCTGCGTGGCGTTGGTAGTCATCGGCGGCGTAAAGAGAATTGCCAAGGTCAGCGAAGTCGTTGTACCGTTTATGGCGGTAGCGTACGTTGTCTTTGCGCTGATCATTTTGTTTGCCAATATCACAAAAGTGCCTGCGGCGTTGTCCTTGGTGTGCAGAAGTGCCTTTAATGTGAATGCGTTGGGCGGTGCCATTGCCGGCGTTACCTTAAAAATTGCCATTCAAAAGGGTGTGGGTCGCGGCATCTTCTCCAACGAGGCCGGTTTGGGCTCGGCCCCGATCGCGGCTGCGGCGGCGCAGACAAAATCCTGCGTTCGTCAGGGTCTTGTAACCATGACCGGTACGTTTATTGATACCATTGTAATTTGCACCATGACGGGTCTTTCCATTATTTTGACCGGTGCATGGAACCCTGCGGTAACGGGCAGTGCGCTGGAGGGCTTTGACGTTACGGCGTTTGCCTGGCAAAAGGCGCTGCCGTTCGGCGACGAGGTCTGCTCGATTATTCTGTCGATTTGCCTGGCGTTTTTCGCCTTTACCACCATTTTGGGCTGGGACTATTATTCCGAGCGCTGCCTGGAATACTTGATCGGCGGCAAGAAAAAAGGTATTTTAACCGTTTACCGTTTTGTGTACATTGCGGCGGTCTTTATCGGCCCGTACCTGACGGTTTCCGCCGTATGGAATTTGGCGGATATTTCCAACGGTCTGATGGCGTTTCCGAACCTGGTGGCGTTGCTGTTCTTAAGCGGTGTGGTTTCCAAGGAAACCAAGGCGTATTTTGAACGGGAGAAAAAAGGCCTTCACTGATTTTTTTAAAAAACATCCCGCCGCAAAAAAAGCGGCGGGATGTTTTCTTATAAACGGCAAGAATTATTTTTCAATCGGGGTAAATCGCGGGATGCGTTGCCCGTTGTGCAGGACGGTTTCGTCAAACATTTTTGCGGGTCGCACCCAGACGCTGTTGTCGTACAGCGCACGGTAAACCACCATTTCCTCCAGGGTTTCCGAATGTCGCGCCGAAAAAAGCACCTCATATTCGCCGCCTTTAAAGTGGCGGTATTTGCCGGGTTGAATCATTTAACGCCCTCCCTCTTGTAAAGTTTTTTATTTTATGATAAAATAAAAGATAAAGAAATGCAAGAGAAATACAAAAATGCAGTTTTTTACGAGGATATTGAAATGCGTGCAATGAAGATTTTTATGATAGTATTGCTGGTGCTGGTGGTGCTGATCGGGGGCGTGTTCGCCGTCGGCAGTTTAATGGGCGGCAACAAGGATTTGGGAGAAGCGCCCGATTTTACCGCCGTAACGCTGGCGGGAGAGGACTTTACACTGTCCCGTCGCTATCAGACAGCGGGAGCGGCACTGGTGTTTTTTGACCGCAATCAGGTCAAAAGCGCGGCGTTGCTGCAAAACCTGGATGGGTTGACAAAATCCAAAGACGTACGCTTTATTTTAGTGGCGGAAACGGAAACGGACGCCGCAGCCTTGACCACCTATTTAAAAGAAAATCAGGTGACGCCCGATGATATCATTTTGGATACCGATCAAAAAATTGCAAAACTGTATAATGTTACCACTTGTCCGGTGACTTATTTTATCAATGCGAAAGGATCCGTTCGTGCCGTGACGCTGGCCAATCTCAGCCCCGGCAATGTTGAGAAATACCTGGGGTATTTGCAAGAAGAACGGTAGGGTTACTTTCAGTACATTTAAAAAAAGCTTCGGGCGGGCGCAAAAAAAGCGCGCGCCCTTTTTTATAATAAGAGTTCACAGTCTATTCATTGCAATTGCCCGTCGGGCATGGTAGAATATAGAAAATCAATCAGAAAAGGAGGAAAAACGTGACGAGAGGAAAAGAGTATTCGCTTGTAACAGATAAAATACGAGGATATGCCGATTTGTGCATGGAAAATTCACGCATCGATCCGACGCTTTATAATAAACTTCAGGTAAAGCGCGGGCTGCGCGATTTGGACGGTAAAGGTGTTTTGACGGGGCTGACGGAAATCAGCGAGGTCAATTCCACCAAAATTGTGGACGGAAAAAGCGTGCCTTGCGCGGGTGAATTGTTTTACCGCGGCATTAACATCAATGATTTGGTGGGCGGCTTTGTAAAAGACGACCGTTTCGGATTTGAAGAAACGGTATATTTATTATTGTTCGGAAAATTGCCCGATGAAAAGCAGCTGACGGATTTTACCGCGACGCTTGCGGGGTACAGAAGCTTGCCGACCAATTTTGTGCGGGATGTGGTGCTGAAAGCGCCGACGCCCGATATGATGAACACACTGGCGCGCAGCGTGCTGACTTTATATGGCTATGACCCCAATCCCAATGATATTTCCATTCCCAACGTGCTGCGGCAATGCCTGCAGTTGATTGCGACCTTTCCGCTGTTGTCCGTATACGGCTTTCAGGCTTATCGGCATTATATTCGCGGGAAGGGTCTGTTTATCGGTCAACCGGACGCGGCGCTTTGCACGGCGGAGAATATTTTGCATTTGTTGCGCCCCGACGGGAAATACAGTAAGCTGGAGGCGCGGCTGCTGGATTTGGCGTTGGTGCTGCATGCCGAACACGGCGGCGGTAACAACTCCACATTTACCACCCACGTGGTTTCCTCCTCGGGAACGGACACGTACTCCGCCATGGCGGCGTCTCTTTGCTCGCTGAAAGGCCCCAAACACGGTGGCGCCAATATTAAGGTGGTCGGCATGTTTGACGATATCAAGAAAAACGTGCATGACTGGACGGACGAGGGCGAAATTTCCGCCTATCTTTTAAAACTGCTTAATAAAGAAGCTTTTGACGGCAGCGGCTTGATCTACGGCATGGGGCACGCGGTGTATTCGCTGAGCGATCCGCGCAGCGAGGTGCTCAAAGGTTTTGTCGGTCAATTGTCGCACGAAAAAGGGCGGGATAAGGAGTTTGCACTGTACAGTGCGGTGGCGAAGCTGGCGCCCGAGGTGATTGCCGAAAAACGCAAAATTTACAAAGGCGTGTCGCCCAATATCGACTTTTACAGCGGCTTTGTGTATTCCATGCTGGATTTGCCGGTGGAGCTGTTTACGCCGATTTTCGCCATTGCCCGAATTGCGGGATGGAGCGCGCATCGAATTGAAGAGCTGATCAATGCGGGCAAGATTATCCGTCCGGCGTATCAAAACGTCGGCCCGAGAGCAACGTATTTACCGCTGCACGAACGATAATGCTCCGAGATTACAAAATAAAAAGAGCCGTAAAAAACGAAAGTTTTTTACGGCTCTTTTTTTAAAAGTGTTTGAGGTTAACACAGCGCGTCGTTGAGCACAACGGACAGCGTGGTGTCCTGCGCGAGCGTGTTGGCGTTATACAAAAACAGAAATTCGTCAATATCGGCGGTTTTCACCAGCGTGCCGAGATTTTCATAATAATAGCGCGGATCCACCACATATATTTCGCGGTAGCATTGTGCAAGAAAGGGGATAAAACAATTGGCGTAGGAATCCTTGATGACCAGCAGCGTCTTGTCTTGCGGGCAGTCGGTTTTAATTTTGATCAGCGGATGGTTGCCGCCTAAAAAAACGGCATATTGATCCCGTCCCGACAAAAAGTCCGTCTGATAACAGGAGGATTTTGCATACTGCTCTTCCGCATAATACACCGACATCTTGGTGGTGCGGTCGGTGCGCCGATAGATGTAAATTTCATCCTTGCCCGAAAAGGCGTACCCGCTGGTGGCACTCAGCGTGCCGGTAAAATTGTCGCTGATCGGCAGCCGATCGTAGGTCATCCCGGAAATATCGATGCCGGCGTGGGCGGTATATTCCCGAAAGGCAAGGTAGGCGGCGTCCGTTGTCCAGTGATGATCGGTGCGATAATACAGCAGGGTATCCTCTTTGGCCGCGGTAAAGGCGGCGCGCAGATCGATTACATCCATTCCGCCCTTTTGAAGATATTGGTTCATTTCGTCAAGATAGGCATTTTGATCGCCGCAATCAGCCAACAGCGGCAGCTTTTCCGGCAGAATCCCCACCGCCGTCGGTACGATCATCACATGGGTGGGGCGATCGCCGAAGCGCTGGGAAAAATCGGTAATGCTTTGCCGTATGGTACGGGTACTGTTGATTTTCGGCGTAACAAAATCCTCAATCAGCGTATGATCCTTGCCGAGAAATACGTTCCCGGATTTGGTTTTCCCGAGCAGACGATCCGTAGTGGTTTTCACTTGAATAAAGAAATCGCGCAGCGGGAATTGATCGTTGACATAATTTTCAAAGGATGTTTCAAATCGGCCGCTTTCCACCGAGGACAACGTCGCCTGCGGCAGGGTTTGCAAATTTCGGTTTTCCGTGGCCGAAAATTCCCGATCCGGTACCAGCAAAAAGGCGATGAAAAAGCCGAGAAGAAGCGCGCAAAACAGCGCAGCGCTGACAGCAAGATATTTTTTTCGATTCATGCGCGCCCTCCTTTAAAATCTGAAATACAAAAACGGATTGTAGGAATTATACACCAAGAAAGCGGTGCAAACGATAAATAACAGCGTCGTCGCCGCCACGGTCAGCGCCGGCATCGTATGCGTCTTTTTGCGATAAAAACGGTATACGAACGGGCAGCAGCAAACGCCGCCGATCAGCAACAAAATGCCGTTTCCGATCAGCTGATAGAGCGACGCGGTATCGCAAAAACCGCCGCGCCCGAACAAATCCAAGAAATAGCGGCCGGCCGCGGAAAGATCGGTGGAGGCAAATAACAACCAACCGAACAAGACCAGTATCAGCGTATACAGGTGACGGAAAAATACGGGAATTTTGTCGAGCCGTTTGGCAAAAAAATACTTTTCAAGCAATAACAGCAAGCCGTAGTACAGCCCCCACAGTACAAAATTCCAGCTGGCGCCGTGCCAAAGGCCGGTCAGCGTCCAAACGATCAAAATATTCAAAATATGCCGCACCGCGCATACGCGGTTGCCGCCCAGCGGAATATAGACGTATTCCCGAAACCAGGTGCCCAGCGAAATATGCCACCGCCGCCAAAATTCCGTAATGCTTTTGGAAAGATAGGGATAGCGGAAGTTTTCCAAAAAAGTAAAGCCCAACATATCGCCCAGCCCGATGGCCATGTCACTGTATCCCGAAAAATCAAAGTAAATCTGCATGGCATAGGCGATCAGCCCCAGCCAGGCGGCCAGTGCGGGTCGCGTTTCCAAGGCAAAAACCGCGTCGGATAATTGCCCCAAATTATTGGCAAGCAGCACCTTTTTGCCCAGTCCCAGAATAAAACGTTCGCATCCTTTGGCGAAACGGGCAAGGGTGATATTGCGGCTGGTCAGCTGCTGCTCAATATCGTCGTAGCGTACAATCGGTCCTGCAATCAACTGCGGGAACATGGTGACATACAGGGCAAACCGAATGAGGTTTTTTTGCGCGGCCACCTGCCCGCGGTACACGTCGATAATATAGGACAAAATTTGAAAAGTATAAAAGGAAATGCCGATCGGCAGCGCCAGCTCGCGCACCCGCAGATGAAGGCCGGCCAAGGCATTGATGTTTTCAACGACAAATCCGTAATATTTGAAAAATCCGAGCAGCCCCAGATTGATGAGAATAGCAACGACAAACTGAACCCGCTTTCGGATTTTTCCCGAACGGGCGATGTCCAGCCCCAGTACATAGTTGATCAGTATGCTGAAGATCATCAAAAAAACGTATACCGGCTCGCCCCAGGCATAAAAAATAATACTGGCCAGCAGCAAGATACAGTTGCGCACCGAGGTGCGGGGCAGTGCATAATATAAAATCAGCACAACGGGTAAAAAGATATATAAAAAATAAAGACTGCTGAAAACCATCGTGTCCTTTTTAGTCCTTCAGTTTTTCTGAAAAGACGTCCTCCCATTTTTCTGCATTTTCGCCTACGGCGTAAAAGAAATAATTGCCCTTTTGCGTAACTATGGCATTTTCCAACAGCATGGTTTGATTGGTGCCGTAGCCGTTAAATGTCTTTTTTTGTGTGGCAATGCGGCTTTCGACGGCACGCTGCACGTCCTCCTGAATGTCGCCGTCCTCAAAATGGACAATCAGCAGCTCGTCCACATCCATCATGGATTTTGCGGTGTAAAATGCCCAATCACCGTCAATATTTTGCAGCCCCAAATAGCGTTTGAGCGCATTGTCGTCTCCCTCTTTCATGCTCCAAAGCGTTTCCTTGGGCAGCGACTGCACAATGCTTTTGGGGGTATAGCCGTCGCCCTGCTTGCGAAAAGCGACAAAGTAAATATAAACGGCGCAGGCAAGCAAAAGGCAAAGGGTTGCCAGTGAAAATAAAATGTCCCGAATGATTTTACGCATCTTCCACTCCCGCCATATCGGCTAAAAAGGTCAGCCATCTCGGATAATAGGATTTTTTGGGATGAATACCGTCTTTGTCAAACAGCTTTGGATTTTGTTCCAGAATAAACGAAGCGTCCAAAAAATCAATACTCTGTGTTTTGCACATTTCTTTCAGCGCGGCGTTGTAAGCGTCGCGGTTGGCGTAATCGGGCGTTTTTTTCAGCGCCGCCTCGGTGACCGGGGTGATAGCGCAAACGTAAATTTTTGCCATTGGTACGGCCTGCTTGATTTTCTCGATACAGGCGGTGTAGTCTTTGATAAAACGCTCGGTTTTGTCCTTGTACAGCTCCATGTCATTCAGCCCGAACGCCAAAAAAATAATGCCCGGCTGCACGGCCTCCATGCGCTGGATCACCTCATCCGCACTTTTGACGGAAATGCCGATTTTGGCGAATACTTTGCTTTTGTCCAGCAAATCGTATTCCAAAATTGCGTCCACCACCGAATCGCCCGCGATGGCGGCCTCCCGCCAGCGTTTTAAAAGAATTTCGTTGGTCACGCCTTTCAAAGCCATAATTTTTTCCTGCTCGGCCGCAAGATCGGTGACTTTATCACCCGTTTCGGCGGTCGTGCCCACATTTTTTTGGTTTTCCTCCTGCCGAAGCTCGGAAACGTTTTTTTGAATTTCGTTTTGTTTTTGGATCTCGGCGTCTGATTTTTTACACGCGGCGAGAGACGTCAGAACGCAAAGCGCGGCGCATAGCGCAAGGCTGCGTTTGAAAAAAATATGCTTTGGCATGAGCGGGCCTCTTTTCATTTATTTTAGTAATTCAATTATAACGAATGGGAAGGGGAAATGTCAATCACAGTTTACATAATTTCGGTAGAAATTATCCGCACTTTTTCATCGTTTTGACGAAAATAAAAAAACGTGAAAATAAAGCGGCCGCAGCGCGCTCTACTCTATAAGATCAAAAGGCGGGCGGATCGGTTTTTCCGCAGATTGTCATATAATAAAATCGGCAAACCTTTTCCATAAAAGGTTTGCCGATTTTTGGTGCTGGTGACCGGGGTCGAACCGGTACGGGTATTGCTACCCATGGGATTTTAAGTCCCAGGCGTCTGCCTGTTCCGCCACACCAGCAAAAACCACTGCTAGTTATTGTAGCACAAAAGACGCTTTGTTGTCAATACGCCCCGTTTAGTTTGCGCCGAAAAAAGCAAAAAATGTGTGTTTGCAATATGAAAAAATGTGTCTTTGGCTGCGTCAGGAGATCTTCCAGGCGGAAAGCTTGCCGAGCGGTGCGGAAAAGCTGATCGTTTCATCCGGCGTGATCCCTTGGGTGAGGTACAGCGTGTTTTCCAAAAAAGCGATGGGCAGCACGGGCATTTCCCGCTCCAATACGGCGCAGTATTCCGAAAGACTGCCGCCGGCGCGGTACTTTTGATAGGCCTGATCCAACGCGGGGATGGAGAGTTTTCCGTAGTTTTCAACGCCCTGCGTTACAAACAGCGCCGCGCTGTCCAAATCGGCGGGCAGGGTGTAGCGCGCCAAATACAAATCAAAATTGCCTTTGCCCAGGCGGGAAAAATGATCGTCGGGAGAAATGCTTTCAATTTCTACCACAATGCCGAATTTCCATGCGGCGGATTGAATTTTCTCGGCCACCGCCGTTAGCGTTTGGTTTTGATTGCTGACCATCAGGCGCAGGGTGAGCGTTTTGCCGTCGGCGGTGGTGATTACGTTGTTTTTGGCTTTCATGCCCGCGTCGGTAAAAGCTTTAACGATTTTATCGTCCTCATAGGTGAGCGTTTCCGTTTCCATGCCCGCCAGCTTCGGATAAATCGGACGTGCGGTGGCGCGGGCGCGCTGCATGAGGATGGATTTTACGATTTCTTCTCGGGGAATCAGCATGCTGAACGCCCGACGCATTGCCGCGTCGGCGAGCGAGCCGTTTGCATGGACGCCCATAAAAATCATGGTATCGGTCAAATAGGATTTTATGTTGTAATCCCGAGAGGCGGAGAATGTGCTGGCACTGAGCAGATCGGTGGGCAGAACGTCCAATACGCCGCTGTTGAACATATTGGTAATTTCGCTGCCTGCATGCGGCTCGTACAGCAGCACGGTGTGAAGCTCTTCGGCGGTGGCGTTAACGGTATTGGGCAGCAGCGCCGCACGGCTGTTTTTTACGCCGATTTTGTAGTCGCCGCAGCCCAGATACTGCGGTGCCTCTTTGGTGCCGCCGACCAGCACAATCGGAATATCCATGGCGTACAGTGCGCCCGGATTTTCTTCTTTCAAGGTGATGGTCAATTGACTGTCGGTGGCGGTGACGCTTTGAATGACAGAGAGCTGCTTATAGTACGGGGAGGCGGTATTGGCCATTACCTCGTCAAAGCAGCGCTTGACAATTTGCCCGTTTAGTTTTGTGCCGTCGGAAAAACGGCGCGCCGTATCCAGCGAAAACCGAATGGTTTTGCCGCTGACGCTGTGGGTAAGCGCGCAACCGTATTGGACGTTCATTTCCTCGTCAAAGGTGATCAGCGGCAAATAGACCGAGGCGTAAAACTTTTGATTGGTCAGATTGGTGCTGCTCAACGGATTGGGATCGGCGTCCGGATAGTAGAGAAGTCCGATATCGTTTAGGGTAGTCACCTTTTTCTCGGGCGCCGCGGTATTGCCCAACGGATTGCTTTGTTCCGGCGCTGTAAAGCCGCAGCCGCCGAGCAGCAGCGCGGCCGTCAGCAGCAAACAGATCAGTTTTTGTTTCATACGTCCCTCCGAATTTCGATCACGGCGGCCATATTGCCGCGTTTTCCCGCCGTGGCACGGTGCGAATAAAATTCGTCTGCATGGC
>CAKRPM010000008.1 GCA_934378025.1 uncultured Eubacteriales bacterium
CCAGTTGATCCTGCGTCAGGCCGAACTGCTCAAGCAGTGTTTTATAGCCATAGGCCTCTTCCCAGTAGGAAAGGTTTTGCCGCTGCAAATTTTCCACCATGGTGGCTACGGCGCAGTCTTCTTTGGACTTTTCATAAATGATACAGGGGACGCTGGATAACCGCGCCATGGCCGCCGCGCGCAGACGGCGTTCTCCCGCCACCAAGTGATAGCCGCATGGCGTCGGTCGTACGACCAACGGCTGCAGTACGCCATAGGTCTCTATACTTTCGGCAAGCGCGGATAGCTCTTGCATATCAAAGTTTTGCCGCGGTTGATAGGTGGACGGAACAATTTCGGAAATCGGAATTTGTATCAGGGCTTGTCCACTGAGCGTGTTGGTCGGCATTTTGTGCATCCTCCTTTTTAAAGGCTTCCGTTTCTGTAAAAAATTGTAACAAATGAAAAACCGCCCGTCAACAAAAACCGTTCGTCTTTTTTCGACATAGAAAAAGCGCAAACAGTTACAGCTCAACGGTTTGCGCTTTTTTTAAAAAAGAAGGATCAGAGGGATTTTGCATATTTTTTATCGTTAAATTTCTTCAAAATCAGCGGATATGCGGCACTCAGCCACAGGGCAATGACAGCGTAGTTAATCGCCTTTAACCAGAGTTGCTCATAAAAAGCATGCCCGAAAAGATAGGGCCAAAACTTCAACATCGCGACGATGACAAATCCGATCAAAAATTCGACAACACGGGTTGCCACGCTTCCGCAGACCGTATAGTGGACATATTTCCGTTCCAAAAAGATGCCGAGCAGTGCGACGCCGCCGAAAGAACACATCTTAATAATATCGGCATCCAATCCGGTAAACAAAGAGAGCGCGGCAAAGACCGTCGGTATGGCAAACCAAAAAATATTGGCGTCATTTCGAGGCATCAGGCGATCATATAAGCGGCAGCCGAAAATAATCCACAGGACGCTGATGACCAACGCCGCCAGCACGTCGTATGACGTGTGACAGCCCAGAAAAATGCGGGAAAGCCCAATCAATGCCACCAACAGCCAAAGAAGAATTTTGGCGATCGTTTTCGCGCCTTTGGCAAAATAGCCGTAAATATTTACGGCTGCTGTGGTGTGTCCGCTGGGGAAGGAATATCCCGTTGCGCTTTGAATGTGGATGACCTGCTCCTTTTTAATCAGCCCCAAATTCCACGGGCGGGGGATTTTTAAGAAGTTTTTGATGCCGAGCGTCCAAAATAAACCTCCGATGGCAATTGCCGCCATGCGCTGCCCTTTTTTCGGATCGACGCACCAGTACAGTACGGCACCGACAATAATGATCACCGTGTCTTGCGCCAACAATGTAACCAGTTCGGCCAGCTTAGTGAGAAAAACATTGTCATGCAGCGGTAAAAAATAAGAAATTAAAGAAAAGTCCATTTTATGCCTCCGTTTTTACAGTTAATCAACACTGTGTTGATTAACTCTGTTCCTCTGCTTGGTTGAGCGGTAAAGTGATGGTGACCGTTGTGCCCACATCCGGCTGACTTTGAATGTCCAGCGTTCCGCCGTGCAGCGTTACAATTTGATCGGAAACGCCCAGCCCGATGCCGCTGCCGCGCTTTTGCGAATGTCCTTTGTAAAACATTTCTTTTACAAAAGGCAAATCCTCCGGGGATATACCCTCGCCGTGGTCGGCGACGACAATCACCACGTTTTCGTCGGTAGCGGAAAGCGAGGTTTGAATTTTCCCGTTGGGATGGGAATGTTTGATGGCATTATCAATAATATTAAAAAAGACCTGTTTCAGTCGGTTTTTATCGCCGAGCATGGTGACCTCGTCCAGCGTCGGCGTATACTCGATGGATACATCATCGATTTTTGCGCGTTCCATCATCATAAATACCGTGTCTTCAAATTCGGCGACGATATTCATGGGGGAAACCACCAGCTTAAATCGGTTGTTCTGCATACGGGTGGTATCCAAAAGTTCTTCCACCAAGCGCGAAAGGCGCTCGGTTTCTTTATAAATAATTCCGATGCCGCGCCGCGTGGTGTCGTCCATTTCGCCGCCCGCGGCAATCATGGTTTCGCTCCACCCGCGAATGGAAGTCAACGGCGTGCGCAGTTCATGAGAGATGGAAGAAATGAAATCGTTTTTGACCCGCTCGGTTTCACTCAGCTCCTCGGCCATGGCGTTAATGGTGGTGCAAAGCGCTCCGATTTCATCGTTTCGATTGAATTTCTCAATGCGGCCGGCCATGTTTCCTTTGGCAATGGCGTGGGCGGTTTCGTTAATTTGATTAACGGGCACCACAATGGATTTGATAAAGTACACGCCCGAAACAATGGTCATCAGCACAATAAAGGCGCCGATGGCAATGGCAAACAGGTATAGCTGCATCAAATGCCGGTTGGTCAGCGAAAGCGCGGTAATCAATCGAACGGTTCCTTTAACGTTGCCGGAACTGTCATGCAGCGGGGCGGAGTAGGAATATACTTTTTCACCCGAAGCCGCCAGCTTTCCGACCCAGCCGTCGGCACGGTCGCTGCGCGCGGAAAGCAAATCCGGCGTGGTTTGCGTATCGCTCATGGAAAAACCGCTGGAAGATACCGCCGTTGTGCCGGACAAATTGGAGATTTGTATTTCCATTAAATCCTTATCGCCGAAATCGTCAATCAGCTGACGGGCGGCGGTTTCAAAGGAAGAGGAGGAAATATAGGTTGCGTAATAATGGCCGACGTTTTGCGCGTCGGTGCGCAGGCGATCTTTCACCATGTTGTAGTAGGAGTCCTTGGCAAACATGCAAAAAAGAATGATCAAAATGACCGTGGCAAAGAAAATGCTGCCGAAAATGTTGGTCAGCCAACGATAAGTAATGCCGGAAAAAATGTTTTGCCGCAGAAACAACAGGTTGTTGCGCATTTTTCGCAGCGGCTTTTTCAGCACAGTAGCCATGGTTATTTCCCCCAGCGATAGCCGTAGCCCCAAACGGTTTGAATGTATGTGGGATTGCTGGGCTCATCCTCAAGCTTCATGCGTAGGCGGCGAATGTTGACATCCACAATTTTGTGGCGATCGCCGGAAAATGCGTCGCCCCAAACCGCAGAGGAAATGTCCTCCCGCGTCTTGGCCACGCCCGGATTGGTTAAAAAGTATTTTAAAATTTGAAATTCAAGTTGTGTAATCTCAATCTTTTCGCCGTTTTTGGTCAGCAAACGGCTGGTGGTATTCAGGGTAAAGGGGCCGAAAGAAAGCGTATCCGCCTGGTCGGTGTGCTCGCCTTTGAGCAGCTGCACGCGCCGATAAAGCGAATCAACGCGCACAATCAATTCCAGCGGCGAAAACGGCTTGGCAATATAATCGTCCGCCCCGCTCATCAATCCCTCCACCTTATCGTTCTCCATGGCCTTGGCGGTCAACATGATAATGCCGATTTTCTGGTTGGACGCCCGAAGCGTTTTGCATACGTCGATGCCGCTGATGCCCGGCAGCATAACGTCCAGTACCGCAATGTCAATATCGGGGTTTTGATCGTACAGCTCCAGCGCTTTTTCGCCGGTGTCGGCTTCAATAATATCATAGCCGGCACGTTTAAGATTTAAGACGACAAATGCGCGGATGCCCTCCTCGTCTTCCAAAACCAATACTTTTTTCATAGGGTTCCTCCTTTTTTAGTAGATATGCAGTGACTGCATCCAGTCCTCGCCGGACAGTGCATACTGTTCGGGGGACGCGGTGGATTGCTGCCATGCGATGATTTTATCGGTGCTTTCTATTACGGTTGTCCATGCCTCCGTCGGAGAGAGCTCCTGGTATTCCGAAGGGGTGAAAACACGCAACATATAGATGGTTTTACCGTTTCGGTTTAACACAAAATGATAAGTGCGCTCGCTTTGTTCGTCTTTGGTGACGGAAATTTTGTCAATCCAGTTTTCGGGATATTCAAAATAAAACTGTTCCGCCGCGCTGGTAAAGGTAATGGTCGGCTTGCTCAGACGGGTGCCGTCAAAGGAAAACCAATAGGTATAGTAGGCGGTGTTCTTTTTTTCGGTCATCGGCACCGCCTGCGGAATTTCGGGGATCGAATCGCCGTTGATATCGGTGCATTTTACGGCGATGGGACGGTCGCCCAGCATGTGTTCCCCCGTAAAAAGCTTGTTTTCCAGATAATCCTCGTCGTTAATGACCAAAACCTCGGTCGCATACATCTGATTGCTCAGCTGGGTATCTACATAAACCGCGCTGGCACCCGCCGTGGTTTTGGAAACCTCCAGGGCCAGAATAGAGCGGACGCGGGCATCCAGCGGAACGCTGGAAAGAGAGGTCACTTTGTTGTCTTTATATCCGAGCAAAACCGCGCTGGCACCCGTGGTATTGAGCAGAACAATGCGATTTTCGTTCCGCCCCGCAATGACAAATTGATGATACAGCTCTTTGTGAAGCGAGAGCATGTTCTGCTGAATTTTTAAGATTTCCATAACATGATCGCTGCCGGTCAAATAGCCCCAGCCCACGATAATTTCCGAAACGCCGTCGCCGGTAATGTCCGCAAATTCCAGTTTTTCCACCGTGGTGGCGTCACTGTCATATTGCCCCAGCTTTTGCCAGGTGTCGCCCGTCCATTTCAGTACCAGCACATGCACCAGCGAGGGCGTGCCGGCGGTGTATAGACAGACCGCTTCATTGATATCGTCGCCGTCCAAATCGGCCATGGTAATGCCCGAGCGATCGGCGCCCGATTTCGGGGACGTCAGTGCATATCCCGTGCCGATCAATCCGGTCAGCGCTTCTTGTATTTGTTTGCGCGATTCGCTCAGCTGCGGCGGGCGCATCAGTTCCTCAACACTGGTTTCGGTAAAGGAACACCCGGTCAGTCCGGTCAATAACAACGCCGCGGTGCAAAGCAGGGCGGCGGTGCGAAAAAAGAATCTTTTCACGCAGTTTCTCCCTTTTAATAGTCTTTATTTTTTATTATAAAACGTTTTTTAAAACTTTGCAATAAAATAATGGTTTAATTTTTCCGAAACCTGTGATAAAATAGCAATAGAATATCGGGAAAGGATAAAGAAGATGCGATTTTTACATGCGGCGGACGTACATTTGGATGCACCGATGACAGATTCGCGCTATCGCGCGCAAGTGCGAAAGAGCGCACTGGATGCCTTTGCGGGATTGATTGAATACGCCCGCTGCCGGCAAATCGAATACATTGTAATTGCCGGCGATCTGTTTGATCGGCCGTCGCCCGACCGTATGACGGCAAGCGCGGTGCTGGAAATGATGCGTTCGGCCGAGGCGACCTTTCTTTTGGCGGCGGGCAACCATGATCCGCTGACCGAACAAGGATATTGCGGCCTTTCGTTACCGGAAAACGTGGTCTGTTTCGGCAAAACGCCGCAGGCGTACAGCGTACGGGGCGGAACGTTTATCGGCGCCGGATTTTTCGATGACGGCGTATGCTTCGAGCCCATGCCCGCGGCCACCGGCAATAAAATCGGCGTGTTTCACGGTGAAATCGGAACAGATATTGACCCGAAGCAAATTGAGCAGTGGGGATTTGATTATTTGGCGCTCGGGCATATTCATAAGGGCAGTGTTCGGCGGATCGGACATACGGAATGTGTCATGCCCGGCAGCCTGACGGCGCACGGATTTGATGAGTGCGGCGAGCGGTTCTTTTTTGATGTAACGGTGGAAAACGGGGCAGTTACCTGGGAGAGGGTCCCTGCCGAGGGCTGCTTTTTTTATGAAAGCACCGTAACGCTTTCGGAAGCGGATGAACCGGCGGATATTTTGGACAAATTGGCGGCGGCGGTGCACATGCATCGGGCGCAGGATATTGTACGGTTGCGTGTGACGGGGCAAACGGCGCATGCGCTGCCCGGAGAATGGGCAGAACCGGGGCGAAGCGTGCGGATTTTGGATGAAACCGCCTTGCCGACCGATATAAAGGCATTGTGCGCCGGGCAGTCGCTGAAGAGCCGTTTTGCGGCCCTGCTGTGCGATGAAATGGAAAAAGATCCGCTGCACCGTGCCGAATATGAGGCGGCGCTTCGCCTGGGATTGGAGGCGTTTGAGCAATGATCGTTTTAGAAAAACTCGAACTGACCCGTTTCGGAAAGTTTTGCGGGGAGGAAATCGTCTTGAGTGCGGGATTCGATCCCCGCTTTTATCCCAATGAATTCGGCAAAAGCACGATGGCGGACTTTATTGTCTTTTGTTTTTACGGTTTTAAAAAGCCGAAAGGAAAAAAGGCATTGGAGGAAAATTTGCCGCAAAAGTATTTGCCTTGGGGGCAGGATACACTGGCCGGCGCCGTTGAATTTACGGCGGATGGGCGGCGGTATCGTCTGGAACGCGAGTGCGACGCCAAAGGCAAGGGAACGGCGCGTTTGTTGGACGGCAGCGGCACGGCGATGAAAATTGATGAGCCGGGCGAACAATTCTTCGGTGTGGACAGTGAAACGTTTTTAAACATTTTTTTCATGCGGGGCAGCCGCCGCGCGATTTATCGAACCGGGCAAACCGAGGTGGCGATGAAAAATCTGGTGACAACGGGCGACGAGGACGTTTCGTTTGACAGCGTATTGGAGCGATTGATGAAAGAGCGCGGCAAATACGCAACGGAAAAGCGGGACGCGGGCGCGCTGCGCAATCTGAAAAAAGAGATGCAGCAGCGCACAGATCAGATTGTGGCGCTGGAACAGGAAATTCGGCGTTTGCAACAGCAACTGCCGGATGAAAATGCACAAAAAGAACAACTTGCGGCGCTGGAAGCGCAGCAGGAGCGGACAGAACAAGCGAAGGCGGCGCGAAAAGCGCACGAAGCATTTTTGCGACAACAAAAACGCGCGACGTTGCGAAAGACCATTGAAGAGAATTCGGGCGAAACGTTTATTTCGGCGCAAGACTACCGTACACTGAGCGAGCATTTTGCTCGGATCGAGCATGCGCAGGTACTGTATGAACAGGCGCGTCAGGCACAGCGGGCCATTAAAGCGCCGCAAGCCCTGAGTGCGGCGGAAACGGCGGCGCTGACAACTTCGCCCAAACATACGGCGGCGCTTTTCGGCGGTGTGGTGATTGCTTTGGGTGCAGTCGCGACGGTGCTTTTGCGGCAGATGCAGCCGTGGAATTGGGGCGTCGGCGCTGTTTGTGTAATTTTGGGGGCGGTTTTGCTTTGGCTGGGTTGTCGGATGCCGGCCGCTCTGCGCAAGGCGGGCATAACCCGTCGCGCCGCATTTCAAAAAGCGGCGGCGGACGCCCGGGAAAAGCAGCAGGCACAGCAAGTCGCACAACAACAATTTGCTGCGGCACAGGCTGATTTGGAAGTAAAAGAGCAGGCCCTGACCGCAGCCAAAGAGGCGGCGGCTCCGATTTGTCAAAAAACGAAGGTGTTTGATCGAACCGGCTTGGAGATGGCGTATCAAAAGCAATTGGAAGCCGAAGCGAGCCGTCAAAAGGCGGCGGACGCGCAGGAGGCGCTGGCCGAGTTGGCGGAGAGCGAGGCGCAGGATGAGCAGATAGCTTGTCGGGCGGAAGCCCCCCTGATGCCGATGGCGGAAATAGAAAAGCAGCAAAAGCAACTGCAGGAAAAAAAGGCAGCGTTATATGAACAAATAACGCAAAATGCGGCGCAAAACAGCCAACTTTGCGATCTGCAGAGACGGAAATCCGAACTGACGGATATCCAGCAGGTCGATCAAGGGCGGGCGCAGGATATGGAGCGGGCGCTTTTTATCGCGGATGCGGCAATTGACGCGCTGCGGCGTGCACAACAGCAGCTGCAGGAGGATTATGCCCCGCTGCTGCGGCAAAAGCTGAGCGAAAAGGTGGCGCTGCTGACCGACGGAAAGTACGATCAGCTGAGCGTGGATCCGGAGCTGAATGTGCATATAAAGGCAGACGGCGCTTTTCGTCCGTTGGGATATTTTTCGACGGGGACGGCGGACGCGGTTTATCTTTCGCTGCGTTTTGTACTGGCGGATATTGTGCAGAAGGATCGGGCGATTCCGTTTATTATGGACGATCCGTTTTTGAATTTCGATCCGCAGCGTATGGCGCGGGTCAAGCAGATGCTGCAGGCCGAGGGCGCGGAGCGGCAGATTATATTTTTCAGTTGTGTGCCGCAGGAAGCATAAAGGGCTTGCTTTTCTGCGATTGATTTAGTAATATATGATGAGAGGCCGTCTGCAAAACAGGCGGCATTTGGGATCGGAAAGGATGAGAAATATGCCGATTATACCGTTTATAATCCTGACATATATTATTTCTTTTTGCGTCATCTTTTTTACGTTTTTCAGTGCAAAGATCGCGCAGATGAAATTGCGAAGCGGCGCCTGGGGCGCACTCGGCCTTTTGCTGGGACCGGTGGGAATGTTAATCGTTTGTTATCTTCCGTCCAAACGCAAAGACGGAAAAGAAACCAATCCCATTCGTTCCGGAATTCGGGCGCTGCCGAAATTTTCGCGCAAGCTGCTGTGGGTACTGCTGGTTTTGCTGGGGCTGGCTTTGGTGGTGCTGTATTTTGTGAATAATATTCCCAAATGGCAGGAAAACCGTGCGTACGCAAACAGCATCGGCGCTTCCGTGAAAAGCAAATTGACCTATACGTCAAGCGTCGAGGGTGCGGTCAGCGCCGTTGCGGCGGGACGGGACAGTACCTACGCCGTGACGGAGGACGGATCGCTCTATGTCTGGGGATATAACTATTTAAGCTTAAGCCAGGAGGATAAAGGTGCGGTGCTGACCGGTGCGGCCGGCGCGGCGCAGATGGGCAGAGAGGTTTATGTCTTAAAGAAAAACGGCAATCTGTACCGCTATGACGAGGACGGAAAGCAAACCCTGTTCGGAGAAAATGTAAAGCAGGTGGTGTGCTCGGATACGGCGGGACTGTATATAAAAACTTCCGGGGATATGTATGTTTGGGGCAGTAATGCGCATGGTCAGTTCGGCGGCGCCAACGACCCCTACCTTGAAAAACCGCTGTGGCTGTGCGGCTCGGTATCGCAGGCGGCATTGGGCAGCCGGCACTTGCTGGTGCTGAAAACGGACGGTTCGGTTATGGCCTGCGGCAGCAATGCGACGGGAGCGCTGGGGGACAGCGCCGACACCTCGCTGACCGAGTTGAAACGCGTGGCGAAAAATTGTAAAGCGGTGGCGGCGGGCGCCGAATTTTCGTTGATTTTAACCAAAGACGGCACGTTGCAATCCGCCGGGCAAAACAATTGCGGTCAGCTGGGACGCGCGGTGAGCAAGGAGCAAAAGGAGGGCGCGTTTTGCAAGGTGGCCGATCGGGTAACGGCCATCGGAGCAGGCGGCTCGTTCGGTTTTTATATTTCTGCGGATAACGAACTGTATACCTGGGGGCAAAATCATTGCGGTCAACTCGGTCAGGGGAATACCGATAGTGTTTCCGAACCTCAGAAGGCGGCCGATCAGGTGACGGCGGCAGCGGCCTCGGCCAATCATTTGGTCATTTTGTCAGAGGGAAAACTATATACTTGCGGAAATAACAGCTACGGTCAGCTCGGCAAGACGGGGGAAACGCATCTTTCGCCGGCCGCTGTGGTTTCGGTCAAGAAATAGGAGGTCGGAAGAATGATTTTGATAGTTTTGGCAACGGTACTGTTGATCTTTGCTACGGTTTTTTTGATCAGTGCTGTGATTATGGGCGCCAATCTCAAACGCTTGCGCAATCCGCGCGCTTACAAATTGTTGAAAAAGCGGCGCCGTAATACGGTGATTTTGACGCTGATTTCTTTTGCGGGCGGAATTTTGCTGTTGCTGTCATATTTGCTGCCGTTGTATCGAATGAATCAGATGAAAAACGGCGGATATGATCTGGCGCAAACCTATGCTTCCGTGCTGAAAAATGCCGGAGAAGATCGGGCATATCTCTATTTACCGACGGAAATTGAACCGTATGGGGACACCTTTGCCATACGCAACGGGCGAAACGAGTGGTTTTCTTATGAAAGTGTGGAAACCGCCGAAAACGGCACGGAGCAAAAATGGCTGTTCCAGTGCAATAAAACGCTGAAGGCCGCCAAAATCAATTTAAGCGGCGAGCAGGTGATGGAAATTCATCTGGCGGAGGACGGCCGACTGTATGCCGCCGGTCTGTTCCCCTACATGAAATATGACGGAACACAAAAGGCGTACAGCGGGGTGTTGGCGCGCAACGTTTCGGATTTTTACTGCAGCGGCAATACGTTATATTATTTGACCGATGAGTCTAAACTGTATGCCGTGGGGTATAATGAATACGGACAGATGGGCGACGCCACCAACCGAAACAAAACGACGCCCGTGCTGATTTATGAAAATGTGACCGCAGTCAGCGGAAGTGCGACGCATGCGATGTTTGTGGACCGATTCGGCAATGTGTACGCCATGGGAGATAACAGCGAGTCCGGTCTGGGTGACGGCACCATGACCAATGCATTTACGCCGGTGCGCGTGATGAGCGGCGCACAGAGCGTGGCGGTGGGCAATTTCTTTTCGGTGATTTTGGCGCAAAACGGCGATGTTTACACCTGCGGCCGCAACAGCGAGGGACAGTGCGGCAACGGAACGAAAAACGGAACGGCAAAGCCGGTCAAAATTGCCGAGGGTGCGAAAAAAATCGCCGCCAACGGCGAAAGCGCCGCTTATATGACGGCGGACGGCACCGTTTTTGCCTGGGGCAAAAACACCGACAAGTCGCTGTCCTCCGGAGATGCGATCATTTCAAAACCCACGCAGGTGGCGCAAAATGCGTATGATATTGCGTTCAACAACGGCACGCTTGGAATTTTAACGCGTACGCGCACCGTAATGGTCAGCGGGCGCGCACGGAGCACCGAAAAGGAGCTGTTTCAAACGATTTTGGATCTGGAGGCGCAGGTGCCGGAGGAATATCAGAATCCCTTTATTGAAGAGGATAAGCCGGATATTTCCGAGCTGGGGCAATAATTTTCAAAAAACTCTTTACATTTTCGGATAAATCGATTATAATAGCAGGGTATGTAACCGTACCTCGGGGATTGGGCTCACCGTCCGTCTGCTGTGATACGGCGTAATTTCAAGAAAGGTGGTAATCAAAATGATTACAAAAGAAACAAAGACCCAAGTAATTGCAGAGAACAAGCTGCACGAGACCGACACCGGTTCGCCGGAAGTACAAATTGCAATCCTGACCAAAAGAATTGCATCCTTGACCGAGCATTTAAAGAAACATCCGCACGACTATCATTCTCGCCGCGGCATGCTGAAAATGATCGGTAACCGCCGGAACCTGTTGAACTATCTGACCAAAAAGGATATCAACCGTTATCGTGCGATCATCGAAAAATTGGGCATCAGAAAATAAGTCACTCTACAGGCACAAACCGTCGGTTTGTGCCTGTTTGTGCATATTTTAAGTTTTGAAGAATAGGGGCTTTTAGCAGTTAAACGGCGGCACGGAGGGATCGGCGCCGTGGTTTAAGTGCTGAAATCTCCCGAGTTCTTCCAAGAAAGGGAGGTACAGAGATGTACGAAAATTACAAAGTATTTGAAACCGAAATTGCC
Source organism: uncultured Eubacteriales bacterium (assembly GCA_934378025.1). Lineage (GTDB taxonomy): Bacteria > Bacillota > Clostridia > Oscillospirales > QAKW01 > Firm-08. The sequence continues at coordinate 11,543 of CAKRPM010000008.1, forward strand.
GGCAGAAAACTGACGGTGGAAACCGGCAAGTATGCGCAGCTGGCCAACGGCAGTGCCTTGGTGCGGTACGGCAACACCGTTATTCTTGCGACGGCGACGGCATCCGATAAGCCGCGCGACGGCATTGATTTCTTTCCGTTGAGCGTTGATTTTGAAGAAAGAATGTATGCCGCCGGCAAAATTCCGGGCGGATTTCTCAAAAGAGAAGGCCGTCCCAGTGAAAAAGCCATTTTAAGTTCGCGTGTGATCGACCGTTCCATTCGTCCGTTGTTCCCCAAGGACATGCGTAACGACGTTAATGTAAATCTTACGGTTATGAGTGTTGACGAGGACGGTATTCCGGAAATCGTCGGCATGATCGGCGCTTCCATCGCGCTGTCCATTTCCGATATCCCGTTTGCGGGACCGATCAGCGGCGTCAGCGTCGGCTTGATTGACGGTAAATATGTTTTTAATCCCACGGCCGAGCAGCGTGCCGTTTCTCAGATGGCGGTCACCGTTGCCTCTTCCGCCCAAAAGGTCACCATGATCGAAGCGGGCGCCAACGAGGTGGATGAGGATGTCATGATCGAGGGCATTATGGCCGGTCATGAAGAAAATGTTAAGATCGTGGAATTTATCAATTCCATTGTTGCCGAAATCGGCAAAGAGAAATTTACCTTTGAGTCCTGCGCGGTGGATCATGATTTGTATGAAGAAATCAAGGCGTTCATCGAAGAGGATTTAAAGCGGGCGCTGGACGACGGCGAGAAGATTACGCGCGACAAGAATATCCAGCTGCTGTATCGCAAGGTGCATGAGCAGTTTGACGAAAAATATCCCGAGTGGGGCGCGATGATCGACGAGTGTATGTACAAGCTGCAAAAGATGACGGTACGCGCCTGGATCAGCGAAGAGGGCAAACGTGTGGACGGCAGAGGGCTCAACGATATGCGCGAGCTGTATGCCGAAACGGATATTTTGCCCACCGTGCACGGCAGCGGCTTGTTTGCCCGCGGCAAAACGCAGGTGTTGACCGTGGCAACGCTGGGTCTGATCAGCGAAGAGCAGATTTTGGACGGCTTGGACAGCGAAACCTCCAAGCGCTATATTCATCATTACAACATGCCCGGTTATACAACCGGTGAGGCAAAGCCGGTTCGTTCTCCCGGACGCCGCGAAATCGGTCACGGTGCGCTGGCGGAGAGAGCGCTGCTGCCGGTAATTCCTTCCAGTGAGGAATTTCCGTATACCATTCGTTTGGTCAGCGATGTTTTGACTTCAAACGGTTCGACTTCGCAGGGATCTATCTGCGGTTCCACATTGGCTTTGATGGACGCCGGTGTGCCGATTAAGGCACCTGTGGCCGGTATTTCCTGCGGGTTGATTACCCGTGAGGACGGCACGTTTGTCACCATGGTGGACATTCAGGGCATCGAGGATTTCTTCGGCGATATGGACTTTAAAGTTGCGGGTACCAAAAAGGGAATTACCGCCATCCAAATGGATATTAAGGTGGACGGCCTGACGCGCGAGATTATTACCGAGGCCATTCATAAGACGCGGGACGCAAGATATCATATTTTGGACAACGTGATTTTGAAAGCGATTGCCCAACCGCGTGCAGACGTGAAAGATCACGCACCCAAGATCACCATTATGAAAATTAACCCCGACAAGATTCGCGAAGTAATCGGTTCGGGCGGTAAAGTTATTCAGAAAATCGTGGCCGATACCGGTGCGAAAATCGATATCGAGGATGACGGAACGGTATATATTGCCGGTACCGATAAGAAATCCACGGACGCTGCCAAGGCCATTATCGACGGCATTGTCTTTGAGCCGGTCGTGGGCGAGATTTACCGTGCTAAGGTCGTGAAAATCATGGATTTCGGTGCGTTTGTTGAATTTGCGCCGGGCAAACAGGGATTGGTGCACGTTTCCAAGCTGGATACCAAACGGGTGGAAAAAGTGGAAGATCTGCTGACGGAAGGCGACGAGATCATGGTGAAGTTCATGGAGATCGACAGCAAGGGCAGATACAATCTTTCCAGAAAAGACGCGTTGCTGGATATGCAAAAGCAGGAAAATCAATCGGAGCAAAAATAATTTAAGACAAAGTTTATTACAAACGCCGTGCCGCTTTTGCGGCACGGCGTTTGCGCTTTTAGAGAAAACCGCAGAAGAAAAAATTGCAAACGCAAAAAAATGTGGTATAATAACCGCAGCAAGGCTTGCGAAGCAAGCCTTTGCGGCTGTCACCGCCCGTGCGTGGCACGGCTGCGGCATTGACGGCTTCGCAAAAATGCCCTTGCGAGCAAGCATTTTTGCTCATGGTATAATAACCGCAACGCGGCTATTATAATTTGATTGCCCTTTTTCTCGCCCGCAGGACGGGCAACCGAAAAAGACGGCAAATTATACCACAATGCTTTGCTTTGTGGTATAATAACCGCAACGCGGCTATTATATTTTGATTGCCCTTTTTCTCGCCCGCAGGACGGGCAACCGAAAAAGACGGCAAATTATACCACAATGCTTTGCTTTGTGGTATAATAACCGCAACGCGGCTATTATATTTTGATTGCCCTTTTTCTCGCCCGC
>CAKRPM010000009.1 GCA_934378025.1 uncultured Eubacteriales bacterium
GCGAAGGGGAAATCATCATTCGCCTTTGCATCCAAAACGCCCTGACATCGGAAAAGCCGATCTATCGCCTATGGCTGCCCGATCAAACGCCCCGAACCGTCGCACAGGCATTGCGGGAAATGAAGCCGCAGGAAGCGTATCAACGTTTGGCGGACGAGGGCTTTGCCAGAACCTATATGGACTGGCTGTACGGCGTCAATTTAACGCGGTACGCCACCCTGCGAACGGGCGTTTTGCTGCGCGTCGGGCGCGTCATCGTGCCGATTGTAAAGGCCATTTACGACCGTGATAAACAAATCGAAAATTTTACGCCCACCCCCTATTTTGCCATTGCCAGCAAATGCGAAACCGGCGGCGAAATGATCGAGCTGGTCAGCAAACTCAAATTTGCCGAAAACGAGCAGCAAAAAGCGCTGGACACCTGTGTAAAGTATAATAGCTGTACAGCGGTTGTCACCTCGGTGAAAAGCCGCAAAACCACACTGTCCGCGGGCAAACTGTTTTCCCTCTCCAAACTGCAAAACTATCTCGGCAAAAAATATAAAATGAGCATGGAAAAAAGCCTTGCCATTGTCCAAAAGCTGTATGAAGCGGGGTACGTCACCTACCCGCGCACCAACTCGGAATATCTGGCCACCAACGAAAAAGAAAAAATCAAAGGGGTGCTGGCCGCCGTGGCAAAGCTGGGCTACCCCGTCACATTTAAAGACAACAAAACCATTTTTGACGACAGCAAAATCGAATCGCACTCCGCGCTGACGCCCACCTACAAAATTCCGACGCATCTGGCCGATGAGGAAAAGCAGGTTTATTCCGCCATTATTCGCCGCTTTACCGCTGTTTTTTGCAGCGAAGAATGTACCGCACGAAAAACCGAAATCGAAATTGCCGTCGGTGAGGAGGAAACGTTCCTTTTGCGGGGCACCGTGATTTTGCAGCCCGGCTGGACGAAATTTGACGATACCGCCAAAAAAAGCAAAATTCTGCCCGCGCTTTCCAAGGGCGATACGGTCAACATCGATTTTAAACCCCTGGAAAAGCAAACCGCTCCGCCCAAGCACTATACCATCGAAACACTGAATAACTATCTGAAAAATCCTTTTAAAGACGATAAAAAAAGCGCGCAAAACGACGAGGCGGAATACCGCGCCATGTTTGAGGGGCTGGAGCTGGGCACCGAGGCCACACGTACCGGTATTATCGACAACGCCTGCAAAAGTCAATACATTTTACTCAAAAAAGATGTCTATACCCTCCTGCCGGGCGGGGAATATTTGATCACCACGCTCTCGCAGCTGGGCATTTCCATGGATAAATACAAAACCAGTCTGCTCGGACAGGCTCTGAAAAAGGTGTATCACGGCACGCTGAACATTTCGGAAAGCCTAAAGCTGGCGGAAAAGGAAATTTCCGATGTATTTACCCCGAAAAACCAACCGCCCGAAACCGATACGGATATCGGGTTTTACGGCGAGGAGATCGGCGTCTGCCCGCTGTGCGGAAAAACGGTTAAACGCGGCAGCTACGGCTATTTTTGCACCGGCTACAAGGACGGATGCAAATTCAAAATCCGCCTGAGCTTATGCGGCAGAGTGATTTCGCTGAGCAATGCAAAGCGTCTGTTATCCGACGGAAAAAGCGCCAAAATTCAGGGCTTTATCTCCAAAAAGGGAACGCCCTTTGACGCCGTACTTAAATTGCAGGACGGTAAAATCGAATTTGACTTTTAATGTTTCGTCGCCGAAAAAAACACTCTTTAATTTTCCCGCTTAAAAAAGAGTGATTTTTTCTTTGCTTGCGGTTGACCGACTTTTTCGACATACCGGCAGACTTCGAAAAAGGAAGGTAAATTTGCCGAACATGGACTTGTCGGCGTATGTGCATACGGAAGAGTCCATGTTCGGCGAAAGTAAGCAAAAGCGCCCGAATTCTCGATGATTTCGGGCGCTTTCCAGTGCTGCTTTTGTTTTTTAAGAAAAACTATAAAGCAAAAAATACTCTTTAATTTTCCCGCTTAAAAATAGACTCATGGTTTCTTTGCTTGCGGTTGACCGACTTTTTCAACAGTCTGAGGGAGCAAACCCGATCGGGTTTGCTCCCTCCCTTTTTAATGCTGCAAAACAATTTTATCAATCGCTTCAAGCTCTTCTTTGGAAAAGTGCGTGTTTTCCTGCGCTTTTATATTTTGGGTGATTTGCTCGCATCTTGAGGCGCCGATCAAAACGCTGGTCACCTTCCCGTCCTTTAAAATCCAGGAAAGCGCCATTTCCGCCAAGCTTTGCCCGCGGCGCAGCGCAATTTCGTTTAAGGCGCGAATTTGCGCCAAACGATCCTCGGTCAGCGTGTCCTCTTTCAAAAACCGACCGTCGGTCCGCACGCGGCTGTCCTCGGGAATACCGTGCAAGTACCGATCGCTGAGCATCCCCTGTGCCAGAGGGCTGAAGGCGATGATCCCCTTTTTCAACCGAACGGCTGTATCTTTCAGCCCGTTTTTTTCGATGGTTCTGTCAAAAATGGAATATCGGTTTTGATTGATCACAAAGGGGGTGTGCAGCTCTTTTAAAATCGACGCGGCCTTTTCCAGCGTTTCGCCGTCGTAATTGGACAGTCCGACGTACAGCGCCTTGCCGCTTGTAACGGCCGTGGCCAGCGCGCCCATACTTTCCTCCAGCGGCGTATCGGGATCCATACGATGATGATAGAAAATATCCACATATTCCAGCCCCAACCGTTTAAGACTTTGATCCAAGCTGGCCAAAATATATTTCCGACTGCCCCAATTGCCGTACGGACCGTCCCACATTTCATAGCCCGCTTTTGTACTGATCACCAGCTCGTCCCGATAAACGCCCAGATCTTCCCGCAAAATTTTGCCGAAATTCTTTTCCGCGCTGCCGGGTGCCGGACCGTAATTGTTGGCAAGGTCAAAATGCGTAATGCCGCCGTCAAATGCCGTTTTGCACAGCGCCCGCATATTTTCAAAAGGCGCGGTATCGCCGAAATTGTGCCACAGCCCCAAAGAGATGGCCGGCAGCTTCAGTCCGCTTTCCCCGCAGGGATGATAATTCATGGTTTGATATCTTTTTTCTGCCGCATGATACATGCGTTTCACCTCCGCAATTACATTATAGCAGCCGCAAAGCGTTGGCTTTACGGTTTAGTTTCATCGTACACAACTTGCCCGAAAAAGTCAATCGCCGCGCCCCAAGTTTTACAAATTATTAAAACCTACTTGTATTTTTCCCCGAAAGCGTATATAATACTATTGATTAGAAGCGGAAGAAAGCAGATTTTTCGGCGGCATTGACGGAAAATGCCGTTTTTGCTTTCACAAAAAAATCGCCGACGGGTACGGACCAAAATGCCCCCGGTGCATCCATCAGCCTCCCCCAGCGGAGGTATTCTTTCGTATTCTTTTTTTCAAAAAAATTGTGCGTAACACAATGATATTGAAGCGGTTATCGCAGCAGCCCGAAAAGGCTGCCCTCTCTCAGCGCCGTTGCGGGGATATGCGTTTACCGGACTTATGCAACGGCAGAAAGTGAGATCAATTACATGCAAGAAAAAATTCAAAAACTGGACGCACAGGCGAAAGCCGAAACCATAAAAAAACCGCAGAGAAGAAAAACCGCGTCCGCGCAAAAGAAAACCGAGGGAAAAGCGCCGGCCAAAAAAGCCGCCGCCAAAACTGCCAAATCCCCGAAAAAGACCGGTGCCGCAACCGCTAAAAAAAGCGTTTCCAAGACAAAAGCGCAAAAAAGCACCCGTCGCAAGCCCGGCAAAAAGCCCACCGAAAAGCTTCGCATCATTCCTTTGGGCGGCATTGACGAAATCGGAAAGAACATGACCGTTTTGGAGTACGGAAACGACATGATCATCATTGACAGCGGACTTGCCTTTCCCGATGAGGAAATGCCCGGTGTGGATCTGGTCATCCCGGACACGGTTTATCTGCAGAAAAACCGCGAAAAAATTCGCGGCGTTTTCATCACGCACGGGCATGAGGATCATATCGGCTCGCTGCCCTATCTGTTAAAAGAAATCAACGTCCCCGTATACGGCACGCGCCTGACGCTCGGGCTGATTCGCCGAAAGCTGGTCGAGCACCGTATGGAAAAGCAGTGCTCCCTGATTGAAAAGCAATACGGCGATGTAGTCGCCGCCGGCGTTTTTCACGTCGAATTTATCAAGGTCAATCACTCGATTGCCGACGCGTGCGGCTTTGCCGTGCACACCCCGGTCGGCGTTGTGGTGCATACCGGCGACTTTAAAATCGACACCACGCCCATCCGCGGCAAAATGATCGATTTGACCCGTTTCGGTCAGCTCGGAAACGAAGGCGTTTTATTGATGATGAGCGATTCGACCAACGCCGAAAACCCGGGATTTACCCTGTCGGAAAAAGCAGTCGGAAAATCCTTTGAAAGCATTTTCAACAACGCCGGCAAAAAAAGAATTATCGTTGCGACCTTTTCCTCCAACATTCACCGCGTGCAGCAAATTATCAACGCCGCGGTTGCTCACGGGCGAAAGGTGGCGCTCAGCGGCCGCAGTATGGAAAATGTTATTCAGGTCGCTATGGAGCTGGGACACATGAGTGTTCCCGCCGGCACGATTCTGCCGCTCGGTGAAATCGGGCGTCTGCCGGATGAGAAATTGGTGCTGATCACCACCGGCTCACAGGGAGAGCCGATGAGCGCGCTGTACCGCATGGCTTTCAGCGACCACCGCAGCGTTGAAATTACACAAAACGATTTGATTATTATTTCCGCCCGCCCCATTCCGGGCAACGAGCGGCTGGTGTCCAATGTGGTCAACGAGCTGGAAAAGCTGGGCGCCGAAGTGGTGCAGGACCGTTCCGTACACGTTTCGGGACACGCCTGCCAGGAAGAACTCAAAATTATGCTCTCCCTGATCAAACCGAAATTTTTCATGCCGGTACACGGCGAATTTAAACATCGATTGGCGCATGCCCGCCTGGCTGAGGAAACCGGTGTAAAGCATGAAAACATCTTTTTGACCGAAAACGGCAAAGTGCTGGAAACGGACGGCAGTACCGCCCGCTTTAACGGCATTGTCCCCAGCGGGAAAATTTTGGTGGACGGTATCGGCGTCGGCGATGTGGGCAACATCGTGCTGCGCGACCGCAAGCATTTATCCGAGGACGGCATTATTATCGTGGTGGCGACCATCGATCCGAACACGCGCAGCGTTGTCAGCGGACCCGACATCATTTCCCGCGGCTTTGTCTATGTGCGGGATAATGAGGCGCTGATGAACGAAGCGGCCGCACTGGTCTCCAATCGTCTGGAAAAAAGCCTGACCCGCGGCAAAAACGACTGGGGCACGCTGAAAAATGAAATTCGGGACGAGCTGAGCCACTATATCTCCGGCAAAACCAAGCGTCGTCCGATGATTCTCCCCATTTTAATGGACATTTGACATTTGCCGTATCCTATATTATAATATTGTATTATTTATATTTAAGGATTCAAAAGGTTAAAGATGAAAAATAAACAACCGACAATTTATCTGTGTGCCGTAGCGGCGGGCTATGCACTTTTACTGGCGGGCGTGTATCTGCTGCCGCCGGTGCTGCAGCTGCCGCTTTGGCTGGCGGGGCTGATCGCCTTGCCGCCGCTCACCCTGGCGATGGGGTCGAAAATGCAGCCGCGGTACTTTTATTTAACGGCGGCCGCTTTGTTCGCCGTGAGTACCCTTGTCGGGCAAAGCGCGGGCGTTTTGCTGTTCGCTCTGCTGTTCGGCAGCGCGCTGGTTTTGGCGCCTTTGACGCGCAGAACCCCCGATCTTTTCCCGATTTTGTTTTTCGGCGGCAGTCTGTTTTTGGCGCTGGTGGTGCTCGGTGCGGCGCTGGTCATTAAAGGACATTACGGCGTGTTTGATTTCCGAAGCGTTTATGCGGCGCTGGAGCAAAGAATTTTAAGCACCGTCGATCAAATCGCCGCCGCGTATTCCTCTGTGTTCGGCGCGCAGGCGGACGATATGATGAATACCCTGAAAGCGATGATTGCCCAAAATATCGACGCGTATGTTATGCAAATCATAACGCTCATGGCGACCCTATTGCTGGGATTACATCTGTGGACATTAAAAGCCGCTCAATTTATCACCCGTAAAAGCCGCTCGATTTTTGTGATCGGATTTCAGCTGTTTACCGTTCCGCGCAGTATTACCGGCGCCTTTATGGTGACCTACTGCATCGGGATTTTCACCATCGGCACCGATTATCAATATGCCTTCAGCCTGGCCAATACGCTGATGGGCTATTTGTTTGTTCTTTGCGGCATCGGATTTATCGATCTGCTGCTCAGTGCCAAGGCACCCGCTGCGGCACGCACCGCCGTGAAAATCATTTTGTTGTTGGCGGCGTTTATCAGCGATTCGTTTTTAAGCGGCGTGATTTACAGCTTTTTGATGGCGCTGGGCGTATTTGTCAGCTTTACGAGAAAGCTGACCATTTTAAAGCAGCAGCGCAAGGAGGATGACGATGAGCACAAATAAGCACCCCAATTTTCTACGCTTAAACACGGGAGACACCGCCTCCATCCTGGTGCCGTTATTGTTTGTGGCCATAACGGCCGTCACCCGGATTTGGTGGCTGGTGATTGCCGAGGCGCTGGCGCTGGCGATCTACGCCGTATATCGGATTATCACCCGCAAGCGCTATAATGAACAGCTTTACAATTATTTGCAAAGCATGACGGAATATTTGGATGAGGCCAGCCGTGAAAACTTAACCTGTTTTCCCATGCCCATCACCCTGCTGGACGCCAAGGGCAGCATCATTTGGTACAACGATTTGTTTTATGATATTTTGCAGAAAAATCATATCCAGTCGCTGTTCGGCCACCATGTCTCCAAAATCAGCGAGGCCATACAGCTGGATAAAATTTCCGCCGAACATCAGAAATTCAACATCTCCTATCTCGGGCAATTTTACACCGTTTACTGCATGCGCCAGGGAAAAGAAGATAAGGGGCAGTTTTTCGCGCTGTACTGGATGAACGACGACGCGCTCAAACGTGAAAACATACGGCTGAAAAGCGAGCAGCTTTGCATCGGTTACATTCTTATCGATTCCTATGATGAAATTCCCTCGGACGTTTCCGAAATTCAACGTTCCGGGTTTGTCAACCGCGTCAGCGTAAAAATCCGAAAGCTGTCGCACAGTATCAACGGCGTACTTAAAGTTCTGGAACAGGATAAATATCTTTTGATCTTTGAGCAAAAATATCTTCCCAAGCTGGAAAAAAACAAGTTCCATATTTTGGAAGAGGTCAAGGACATCACCATCGGCGAGCGGGTTCGCGCCACGCTGTCCATCGGCGTTTCAAGAGTGCACGGATCGCTGCGCGAAATTGATCAGTCGGCACGGACGGCGCTGGATATGGCCCTGTCCCGCGGCGGCGATCAGGTGGCCATTACCAACGGTGAGAAATACACGTTTTTCGGCGGAAAAGCGCAAACTGCCGAACGGAAAAAGCGCGTAAAAGTGCGCATTATCAGCGAAGCGCTGGCGGCGCAGATCGCCGCCTCGGATAACGTAATTATCATGGGGCATAAATATGCGGATCTGGACTGCCTGGGATCGGCGATCAGTCTGGCGCACTGCGTCAATCTTCTGGCGCGTCCCGCCTACGTTGTGGTCAATCCCAAAGAAACACTGGCCTCCGGCATGATCGACGTGTTTCGGGACAATCCGGAATATGACGGCGTATTTGTCGAACCGGCGCGCGCACTTAAACTGGTGGAAGAAAACACTCTGCTGATTATTGTTGATACGCACTCCGTTCAATATATCGAAAGCGAAAAAATCTATCGTGCCGCCGATCATGTGGCATTGATCGACCATCACAGAAAGGTGGCCGCCGGTGCGATTGAAAATACGCTGATTCATTTTCACGAGCCGAACGCCTCCTCCTGCTGCGAAATGGTTACCGAGCTGATTGACAATTTGCCCGGCTGCCAAATCGGAAAGCAAGAGGCCACGGCGCTCATGGCCGGCATTATTTTGGATACCAAAAACTTTACCGAGCGCACCGGCGTACGCACGTTTGAAGCCGCGGCGTATTTAAAAGGGCGCGGTGCGGACAGCGGCCAGGTGCAAACCTACTTTAAAAACGAGATCGAAACATATAAAAAGCAAATTGAAATGATCAACAATGCGTTTTTGTACGGGAAAGACATTATGATTTCCGTCTATGACGCCCCGGAATTTGAGGGCATTAAGATGAGTGCCTCCAAAGCGGCCGACGAGCTGTTGACCATCAAGGGCATTACCGCTTCTTTTGTTTTATATTGGGAGGACGATGAGGTTCATATTTCCGCCCGCAGCGAAGCGGACAAAAACGTTCAGACCATTATGGAAAAAATGGGCGGCGGCGGCCACCGCAATGCGGCGGGCACGCAAATTCCCGAAATTTCCATGAAAACAGCACTGGAAAACTTGAAAAAAATACTGGATGAGGAGGAAGAATAAATGAAGGTAGTATTACTGGCAGATGTAAAAGGGCAAGGCAAAAAAGGCGACATCATCAATGTGGCGGACGGATACGGCCGTAACTTTTTGATTGCCAAAGGGCTTGCAGCCGTTGCCAACAGCCAGCTGCAAAATGATTTTGCCGGCAAAAAGCAAAGCCAGCTGTTTAAAGAAAGCGAAGCGGTCGCCGCCGCTGAAAAAATTGCCGAAAAGCTGAAGGGCAAGACCTTTACCCTGACTGCCAAAGGCGGCGAAAGCGGCAAGCTGTTCGGCGCGCTGACCACAAAGGAAATTGCCGCGCATTTAAGCGAAATCACCGGTGAGACCATCGATCGCAAAAAGATCGTGGCCGATACCATTAAATCATTCGGCACCTACCCCTGCACCGCAAAACTTCATAAAGGCGTTTCGGCCACATTCAACATTAAAGTAGAAGGATAACAAAATGGAATTTGACGCACTCAAGCAAATGCCCCATTCTCTGGAAGCGGAGCAATCTGTTTTAGGCGCGCTGATCATTGATCCCGCCAGCATCAATAAGGTGCTCGGATTTTTAAAACCGGAATACTTCTATGCGGAAAAATACGGAAGAATTTACGAAATCATTCGGGATATGTCGCTGGAAAACAAACCCATTGATTTTGTTACGGTTTTGCAAGAGGTGCTTTCTGCGGGGATTTATGACGAGCAAGAGGCGAAAAACGCTCTGTACGATATGGCGCAGTCTGTACCGACCAGCGCCAACATCACCTCCTACGGCCGCATTGTAGAAGAAAAAGCGCGGCTGCGGCAAATGATCGCCGCCTGCAACGACATCACCGACGCTTGCTTTGCCCAAGCCGAAAAAGTGGATAAAATTCTGGATATGGCGGAAAGCCGCATTTACGAAATCATGTCCGGACGGGTGAACACCGATCTGACGCCGATTCGTTCCGCCATTCTAAGCAGCTATGATACCATTTCAAAGCTGGCGGGCAACCGTGAGGAATATATGGGACTTGCCACGCACTTTTCCGCACTGGACAACTATCTTCTGGGGCTGGGCAAGAGCGACTTGGTAATGATTGCCGCCCGTCCCGGTATGGGTAAAACGGCCTTTGCGCTGAACATTGCGGAGAATATCGGGCTGAAAGACAAAAAAACCATTGCCGTTTTCTCCTTGGAAATGTCCAACGAGCAGTTGGTCAACCGCATGCTGTCCTCCCATTCCGGAATTTTAAACACAAAATTCAGAAGCGGCGATTTGGTGGACAATGAATGGATTCGTCTGAACCAATCCGCCGAAATTCTTTCCAAAACCGAAATTTATCTGGATGATACGCCGGGCATCACCGTGCCGCAGATTAAGGCAAAGCTGCGGCGGTTGCGGCAGGTGGATTTGGTCATCATCGACTATTTGCAGCTGATGGAATCCCCCAAGAAAACCGACGGCAGAACCCAAGAGGTTTCCGAAATTTCCCGTTCGCTGAAGCTGATGGCCAAGGAATTCGGTATTCCGGTAATCACCCTTTCCCAGTTATCCCGCGGACCGGAAAGCCGCCCCGACAAACGCCCGCAAATGAGCGATCTGCGTGAATCGGGCGCCATTGAGCAGGACGCGGATATTATCATGCTGCTGTACCGCGACGATTATTATAATAAAGAAAGCAGCGAGACGCCGGGGGTTTGCGAATGTATCATTGCCAAAAACCGCCACGGTGAAACCGGCACGGTAGAACTGCATTGGTCCGGAGAAAACACACGGTTCTCGGACTTGGATAAAATTCACAATGTTGAGTGATACACTGTTACAAACCGTCCGCTCGCAAAAGCTGATGCAAAAAGGGGATCTGATCACCGTCGCACTTTCCGGCGGCGGCGATTCCGTCGCGCTGACGCATCTGCTGTATACGCTGCGGGAAACGCTCGGGATTTCGCTGGCGGCGCTTCATATTCATCATGGTATTCGCACCGCTTCCGATCGAGAGCAAAAAGATGTGGAAGCATTTTGCCGGACGCTGAACATTGCGCTGACCGTGCGCCGCATTGACGCACCGGCCTATGCCGCGGCACATCACATCGGGCTTGAGCCGGCGGCCAGAGAGCTGCGTTATCAAATTTTTGAAGACTATCTTACCGAGCACGGCGGCAAAATCGCCACGGCGCATCATTTTGACGATACGATGGAAACCTTTTTGATCAATTTGGCGCGCGGGTGCGGAACCAAAGGCTTATGTGCCATTCCCTTTGAGCGGGACGGCATCATCCGCCCGCTCTTAGAGGCGCAAAAAACACAAATTACGCAATATCTGCAAGAGCAGCATCTGCCCTATTGCACGGATGAAAGCAATGAAGATTGCTATTATTTACGCAATTTTTTACGGCACGAGGTTTTACCGCTGCTGCTGCAACGCAAAGACATTCATTTTTCCGCCGGCTTTGCACAAACGCTGCAAAACTTGCGGGAGGAGGAAGCCTTTTTGCAATCGGCGGCCGCCCCTTATTTGAAAGAACACCGCACCGATTGTTTAAAGGCGCTGGCTCCGCCGATTTTGTGGCGCGTCTTAAAGGCGCAATGCCCGACATTGACGCGGCGGCAATTTGAGCGAATTTCCGAAAAATTGGGGCATAATTTTATTGAACCGCTCAGCGGCGTATATGCCTGTGAAAAAGACGGCGTGCTGGCATTTCAGCCTCCGCCCCCTGCCCGCCCTGCGGTCATTGAACCGCAAGCGCTGAAAAACGGCCTTCAGGCGGCGGGAAAAACCGTATTTATCAATTTTTTTGAAGAAATTAACAACAAGTTTACAAATAATGTACTGGACTGTGATAAAATAACATCTGAGCTTTTTGTTCGCAGCCGAAAACCGGGCGACCGCATTGCCTTGCAACGGCGCGGTGTGAGCAAAACGCTGAAAAAACTTTTTTGTGAAGACAAGGTGAAAGACAGAGAACAGCGTATTATTATTGCAGATCAAACCGATCAGGTGCTGTTTGTCGAGGGATACGGCGTGCACAGTGCATTCGCCCCGACAAAACGGCACGGACGTTTCATGGAAATAGACATTCGCAAAAATAAGGAGTAGGGATTATGTCAATTACGCAAGATGTCAAAAAAGTTCTCATTTCCACAGAAGAACTTGAGAAACGCATTTATCAGCTGGGCAAGCAGATTGAAAAGGATTACGCGGGCAAGGAACCTGTGATCATCGGAATCTTAAAAGGCAGCGTCGCCTTTATGGCGGATCTGCTGAAAACCATCGATTTGCCGCTTGTGACCGATTTTATGGCGGTCAGCAGCTACGGCAACGGAACGGTTTCCAGCGGCCATGTCAAAATCATCAAAGATTTAAGCATTGACATCGCCGATAAGGACGTTCTGATCATCGAGGATATTCTGGACAGCGGCAACACCCTGTCGCATCTTTGCAAAATGCTCAGCAGCCGCGGTGCAAGAAGCATCAAAATCTGCGCCTTGCTGAACAAACCGGAACGCCGCACAGCCGATATCGAGTTGGACTATGAGGGCTTTGTAATTCCGGATGAATTTGTTGTCGGCTTCGGGCTGGATTACAATGAAAAATATCGCAATCTTCCGTTTGTAGGCGTATTAAAGGAAGAAGTTTACCGAAATAAGGAGTAGGCCATTTATGAACAAGAAAAAACGCATCAGCGAGCTGGTGGTATACCTGCTGATCTTTGCCCTGGTGATTGTCGGATTTTCCTATTTCACCCGCAGCAAAACAGAAGACAAAACCGTATCTTTCAGTGCGCTGGTCACCCTTTTCAAAGAAGACAAGGTAAAGAACTTTACAGTAGAGGGCTCTGCGGTTACCTGTGAGTTGACGGACGGCAGCACCAAAACCCATTCGCTTTTAAGCCTGGGGCTGTTTGACGAATACTGCATGCCGTATGTCAAAGAAAGCAAAAATTTGCAGGACTATAACTTTGTCGAAGGCTGGAGTGCACCGTGGTGGCTGAGCTTTGTGCCGTATTTGCTGCTCTTTATCATCATGGGCATCGCCATGTATGTTATGAGCCGTCAAATGAACGGCGGCAAAGCCCCCTCGTTTGCCAGAGCGCGGGTGCGCATGGGTCAGGACGAGCGGGATCGGAAAACCTTTGACGATGTGGCGGGCGCCGATGAGGAAAAGGAAGAGCTGACCGAAATGGTCGACTTTTTGAAAAGCCCGAATAAATTTTTGGAGATCGGCGCGCGTATTCCCAAAGGCGTTTTGCTGATCGGCCCTCCGGGAACCGGTAAAACACTGTTGGCCAAGGCCGTGGCGGGTGAAGCGGGCGTTCCGTTTTTCACCATCAGCGGCTCGGACTTCGTGGAACTGTATGTCGGTGTCGGCGCGTCCAGAGTCCGTGATTTATTTGAACAGGCCAAAAGAGCCGCACCGTGTATTATTTTCATTGATGAAATCGACGCCGTCGGTCGTCAGAGAGGCACGGGACTGGGCGGCGGCCACGACGAACGCGAGCAAACCCTGAACCAGTTGCTGGTCGAAATGGACGGATTCGGTAAAAACAGCGGCATCATTGTTATGGCCGCCACCAACCGCGCCGATGTTCTGGATCCGGCGCTTTTGCGGCCCGGCCGCTTTGACCGTCAAGTATACGTCGGTTACCCCGATCAAAAAGGCCGTGCGGAAATTTTGAAAGTGCATGCCAAGGGGAAAAAGTTTGCGTCGGACGTCAACTTTAAAGACATTGCCAAAGAAACCATCGGCTTTACCGGCGCCGATCTTGAAAACTTGTTGAATGAGGCGGCGCTGCTGGCGGCGAGAAAAAATCAGCCGGCCATCACCGCGGCCAATGTGCAAGACA